>NZ_JAYWXI010000004.1:0-5215 GCF_036016955.1 Bergeyella anatis
ATTCAGAGTGAGAGAAAGGGGGACATTGTCTCTCTTTCCTCTCTGAAAAATAAATGTTTTTATTGCTTATTATCCGCACCCAAAAAGTTGCATTTATAAGTTGAATTCAAGGATTATTGATGCTGGATCATTTTCAAATCACAATTTCCCATCAGCTCATTCAGTGGTTGATGGGGAATAATGTGGTGGTTATCAGTTGCGATGCCCATCATTTACCTCACGGCATCATGTTGCCTTTGCATGGACACTCCGAATATTCCGAACGGGTAAAATATCAGCTTGAAGCCAGCGAACCGCTAAAGAAAAACCTTTGGAAGCAAGTTGTTGAGAGTAAAATCAATAACCAATCGGAGGTTTTAAGGCGTTTAGGAAACTACTACGAACCTATGCTGGAGTACAAAGAACAAGTGAAAAGCGGAGACTCTACGAATATGGAGGGCATTGCGGCACAGCATTATTGGAAATATTTAATTGCCCCTGACTTTTTAAGGGAACGATTTGGCGATTCGCCTAATCAATTTTTCAACTTTGGCTATGCGGTGCTGAGAAGTATTGTAGCAAGAGCAATCGTAGAAACGGGGCTGTTGCCTGTATTGGGGATTTTTCATAAGAGCAAATACAATCCTTACTGTTTGGCCGATGATTTAATGGAACCTTACCGTCCGTTTGTAGATTCTTTGGTAATGGAATGGTTAAGAAATCACCCTGAAAGCGAAGCGTTAACCAAAGAGTTTAAAGCATTTATGCTAAATATAGCGACTTTAGATGTGAGAATTGAAAATAAGCTAAGACCTTTAATCGTAGCTGTAAAAACGAGTGTAGTTTCCGTTTATAAATGTTATACCGGAGAAAAAAGACAAATAGCTGTACCAGAGTTTTATGAAGTTTAATCGTTTTAATGCTTACAGGGTTATGTGGGTTATGGTATTATATGATTTACCAACAGAAACCAAAGCGATGCGGAAAGCGGCTCAGCTATTCCGAAAACGGCTTGAAGACGATGGGTTTAGTCTTTTCCAATTTTCCATTTATATACGGCATTGCCCTAGCCGAGAAAATGCAGAGGTGCACATCAAAAGAGTAAAATCGATCCTTCCCAAGCATGGCAAGGTCGCTATCATGAGTATTACGGATAAACAGTTTGGAGCTATTGAAATTTTCTTTGCGAGAGCTAAAGAAGAACCAAAACCGACCTATCAGCAATTGGAACTTTTTTAGAAACAGAAAAAAGTCTTTATCTGGAATAACAATAGGCAATAAACAGCGAAAATCCAATCCTATAAAATCGCAAAACCCATTGTTTTTCAATGGGTTTGTTTTTTGAGGTTGCGAACTATCGCGAAAATAATAATTCTGAAAGCAATTCACAACGACGGAATGTGACATCCAACAACGCCAACTGTTGCGAACTATCGCGAAAATAATAATTCTGAAAGCAATTCACAACTGGTGGAAAAAGCCTTTGGAGACTTAGAAAGTTGCGAACTATCGCGAAAATAATAATTCTGAAAGCAATTCACAACAAACCCAAAGAAAAAGAGACGCGTCATTCAGTTGCGAACTATCGCGAAAATAATAATTCTGAAAGCAATTCACAACAATCCAGAATTACACGTTCAAGGCGTGCTAGTTGCGAACTATCGCGAAAATAATAATTCTGAAAGCAATTCACAACAAAAGGCTAAGCAAAAAGAACTTTTAAAAAGTTGCGAACTATCGCGAAAATAATAATTCTGAAAGCAATTCACAACGCGGCTACCTCGCGGGTTTCTGCTTGATCGGTTGCGAACTATCGCGAAAATAATAATTCTGAAAGCAATTCACAACGATTGTATAATTGGGATTGACCCGGGAGCGGTTGCGAACTATCGCGAAAATAATAATTCTGAAAGCAATTCACAACATTAAATTCTTTTGTTATCCTATCGTATAAGTTGCGAACTATCGCGAAAATAATAATTCTGAAAGCAATTCACAACGAATGTAATGCGTGGCCAGTAATTGAATCTGTTGCGAACTATCGCGAAAATAATAATTCTGAAAGCAATTCACAACCATGTTGAAGTTGTTCCGTCACCTGCCTCCGTTGCGAACTATCGCGAAAATAATAATTCTGAAAGCAATTCACAACAAAAAAACGGCATTCCTTTTTTTGTCCCTTGTTGCGAACTATCGCGAAAATAATAATTCTGAAAGCAATTCACAACGCATAATTGGAATTCTATTCGTAACTTTGTGTTGCGAACTATCGCGAAAATAATAATTCTGAAAGCAATTCACAACAAGATTGGGCTACACTTATATTTGTGCTAGGTTGCGAACTATCGCGAAAATAATAATTCTGAAAGCAATTCACAACTTGAAAAATGGAATTTGGAAGATACAGCCGGTTGCGAACTATCGCGAAAATAATAATTCTGAAAGCAATTCACAACATAGCGCCCTGAAGTGATTGCATTATGTTGGTTGCGAACTATCGCGAAAATAATAATTCTGAAAGCAATTCACAACTTATCTTGCTTGAATGTCTCTCGGGCAGTCGTTGCGAACTATCGCGAAAATAATAATTCTGAAAGCAATTCACAACGACCAAATTAGAAATGAATTAGTGCGTTATGTTGCGAACTATCGCGAAAATAATAATTCTGAAAGCAATTCACAACCCTATCTTCCTCCTGAAGCTGAAGGAGATTGTTGCGAACTATCGCGAAAATAATAATTCTGAAAGCAATTCACAACCTGTAGAAGTTAGACCTATTGAGATGGAGGGTTGCGAACTATCGCGAAAATAATAATTCTGAAAGCAATTCACAACTAACATTCGATCAGAAATTTTTTGCTATGGGTTGCGAACTATCGCGAAAATAATAATTCTGAAAGCAATTCACAACGTTTGGCTGGATAAATATTTTACCAGGAATGTTGCGAACTATCGCGAAAATAATAATTCTGAAAGCAATTCACAACCAAGCTGCTTCCCTTCGTTTAGTGTGATATGTTGCGAACTATCGCGAAAATAATAATTCTGAAAGCAATTCACAACTTTTATCGTGTTATGTCAAAAACTTCGACTGTTGCGAACTATCGCGAAAATAATAATTCTGAAAGCAATTCACAACGTCCTATCCGCAGAATAGCTATACTTTTGAGTTGCGAACTATCGCGAAAATAATAATTCTGAAAGCAATTCACAACAAAAAAACGGCATTCCTTTTTTTGTCCCTTGTTGCGAACTATCGCGAAAATAATAATTCTGAAAGCAATTCACAACCTAGCGGACAAAAAAAAGTTACAAATTAATGTTGCGAACTATCGCGAAAATAATAATTCTGAAAGCAATTCACAACTCGTCTGCATCCATCCCTAGTTCCATTCCTGTTGCGAACTATCGCGAAAATAATAATTCTGAAAGCAATTCACAACCCTATAGGCTTGGTTAGTTTAAAACACTTCGTTGCGAACTATCGCGAAAATAATAATTCTGAAAGCAATTCACAACTACAGTCTAAATAACTCTTTAGAGGTATATGTTGCGAACTATCGCGAAAATAATAATTCTGAAAGCAATTCACAACATGATATTATAGAGCAATTTACAATCTATTGTTGCGAACTATCGCGAAAATAATAATTCTGAAAGCAATTCACAACACCATATTCCTTGCATTTTTCGCCAAGAGCGTTGCGAACTATCGCGAAAATAATAATTCTGAAAGCAATTCACAACTGCGACCAGCATCACGATTTTAATTTGATAGTTGCGAACTATCGCGAAAATAATAATTCTGAAAGCAATTCACAACATACCCTTGATGAAAACGTTTAATTTCTGTGTTGCGAACTATCGCGAAAATAATAATTCTGAAAGCAATTCACAACACCATATTCCTTGCATTTTTCGCCAAGAGCGTTGCGAACTATCGCGAAAATAATAATTCTGAAAGCAATTCACAACTGCGACCAGCATCACGATTTTAATTTGATAGTTGCGAACTATCGCGAAAATAATAATTCTGAAAGCAATTCACAACATACCCTTGATGAAAACGTTTAATTTCTGTGTTGCGAACTATCGCGAAAATAATAATTCTGAAAGCAATTCACAACGCGTAACAATTTTTGCAGCAGGGAACTTAGGTTGCGAACTATCGCGAAAATAATAATTCTGAAAGCAATTCACAACGTAAATTTGAAGAAATGAAAGCTGGGGGGGGTTGCGAACTATCGCGAAAATAATAATTCTGAAAGCAATTCACAACAAAAAGTATGAACGGTATTATTGACCATTTGTTGCGAACTATCGCGAAAATAATAATTCTGAAAGCAATTCACAACTTGCAAGGAAATATATATGCTGAGGCCGCTGTTGCGAACTATCGCGAAAATAATAATTCTGAAAGCAATTCACAACGCAAACGAGATTGTAAACAAATTCAACTCTGTTGCGAACTATCGCGAAAATAATAATTCTGAAAGCAATTCACAACGCCCTCGAAATCATCATCCGAATAATCGCAGTTGCGAACTATCGCGAAAATAATAATTCTGAAAGCAATTCACAACATTCGACATCAGTACCAAGGATAGATTTTAGTTGCGAACTATCGCGAAAATAATAATTCTGAAAGCAATTCACAACATAGCCAAGTTCACATAAATCAAACTCATTGTTGCGAACTATCGCGAAAATAATAATTCTGAAAGCAATTCACAACTGTCGGGCTTAGAACCTCTTAACTCTTTTAGTTGCGAACTATCGCGAAAATAATAATTCTGAAAGCAATTCACAACAAGTTGCTTTTTTAGATTTGATAAAAGGTTGTTGCGAACTATCGCGAAAATAATAATTCTGAAAGCAATTCACAACCAGAAGAAGATTATCAAGATTAAGGTAAAAGTTGCGAACTATCGCGAAAATAATAATTCTGAAAGCAATTCACAACTAAAAATCCTGGAAAAAGTAACAGGGTTATGTTGCGAACTATCGCGAAAATAATAATTCTGAAAGCAATTCACAACAATGGCAGTTTTTTCTTTTTTTCTGTTTTTGTTGCGAACTATCGCGAAAATAATAATTCTGAAAGCAATTCACAACAGCCAACGACGGATTGAACATTTTTTGTATGTTGCGAACTATCGCGAAAATAATAATTCTGAAAGCAATTCACAACATTTTTAAAGCATTAATTGGAATTTCTATTGTTGCGAACTATCG
>NZ_JAYWXI010000004.1:5311-5997 GCF_036016955.1 Bergeyella anatis
ATCGCGAAAATAATAATTCTGAAAGCAATTCACAACAATATGCTCCTCCATTAACAAACTCACTCAGTTGCGAACTATCGCGAAAATAATAATTCTGAAAGCAATTCACAACAATATGCTCCTCCATTAACAAACTCACTCAGTTGCGAACTATCGCGAAAATAATAATTCTGAAAGCAATTCACAACCGCGAATATTTGATGTTGATTTTGGAAAAGTTGCGAACTATCGCGAAAATAATAATTCTGAAAGCAATTCACAACGCTACACAACATTTTTAATCAGTAGCTACTGTTGCGAACTATCGCGAAAATAATAATTCTGAAAGCAATTCACAACGTGTAACATGACAACAAAACGTGTGGCAGTGTTGCGAACTATCGCGAAAATAATAATTCTGAAAGCAATTCACAACGGCGACACATTTCTTGTACCAGGGCAATGCGTTGCGAACTATCGCGAAAATAATAATTCTGAAAGCAATTCACAACCCACACGACTCGGCGATGGCATTACTTAAAGTTGCGAACTATCGCGAAAATAATAATTCTGAAAGCAATTCACAACGCACTCGAAATCATCATCCGAATAATCGCAGTTGCGAACTATCGCGAAAATAATAATTCTGAAAGCAATTCACAACATTGAGTTTTAATTGAGTTTTTGAAGCCCTGTTGTGAACTATC
>NZ_JAYWXI010000004.1:6094-215969 GCF_036016955.1 Bergeyella anatis
ATCGCGAAAATAATAATTCTGAAAGCAATTCACAACACTTTTGCATTAGGATGCACACACTTAACCGTTGCGAACTATCGCGAAAATAATAATTCTGAAAGCAATTCACAACACTTTTGCATTAGGATGCACACACTTAACCGTTGCGAACTATCGCGAAAATAATAATTCTGAAAGCAATTCACAACCCGCATTCAGAGTAATTTGACTTAAGCCTAGTTGCGAACTATCGCGAAAATAATAATTCTGAAAGCAACTCTCGCGCCCCACGAAAAGGATTCGGATACTCCTCAATAACGGGGAAAATTACTTAAAATCTTTCTAAGATCTCAAAAACCGCACTATATTTTCCACAATCCATTCCGTTTCATCGGGGTAATCAACCTCCACTCTTTCTTCTTGCCCAATCCATCGGGAAAGCTTTGGTTCAAACTCATCCTCCGACCAAATTACAGGCACTCCCATCGCTTCCAACGCCAAAGCATTACATTGTTGTTCGTATTGGTTTTTCATAGGGACCACCAGCAGCTTTTTCCCCAAAAAAAGGGCTTCCGAAGGCCCCTCGAATCCGCCGCCCGTCAGTACCCCCGAACAATAAGCCAACGAGCGCACAAACCGCTGATTCTCGATAGGAAAAACCTCCACATTCTCTCTTTCATACGCTTGGCTGCTATGTTTTGAAAACACCTGCCACCTAATCTTAGAAAAACGAGTAAGCATACCGAGAATAAACTCGTCCGAATAAGCCGGCAAATACACCGTATAATACCCCCAATCTTCCGGTTTCAGCTTCCGAACTTCCGAACGAATGACCGGCGTATGAATAAAATCGTCATACCGGCAAAAATGAAAAGCCCTAAACGATGACGTCGGTGCATAACAGTTCATAATCGCCCGCCCCCAACGAAATCCGCCCAATTGAGGCGTAAGTTTCGATTTAAAAGCCGACTGATGACTAAGCCCCACCGAATGCACCGCTTTTAAACGGCAACTCCAAGCGCAAACCGGCTCAAAATCATTAATCACCAAATCGTAATCCTGAACCGGAAGCCGTTTGACATCCGACCAAAATCGTGAAAAATCAAGTCTTTTCCAAGTTTCACCAAAATCAATCCCTCCATTTCGACCAAAGACAAACCCCGCGCCCACCAAACGATATTTCACCTCCTCATCCAACCCAACATCCGCCTGCGAGCCACTAACCAGCAAATCCAATTCGCCCTGCTTCTTAAGATGCGGAATAATCTCCCGCGCCCTACTGACGTGCCCGTTTCCCGTCCCTTGTATCGCATAAAGAATTTTCATCCTCGCTAAAGTAACGTTTTAATCCCTGCACTTTAGCCCCGAAAGATAAATTTAATATAAAATTAAAAAGGGAGCGAAAATAACCTTTTCGCTCCCTCTTTTATCCAAACAAAATTCAAACTATCGCCGCCCCGAAGAGCCTCCACGTCCTTGTGCCTCCCGAGCATCTCCCCGTGACCCTCCTTCTGAACTTCTGAACGTTCCTCCATTCTGCCCTCGGAATCCACCCCCGTTGGAAGCCCGCATTCCCGAATCACTCCCACGAGAAATTCCCACGGACGATTCTCTGGACGACTCCCTTATTCCACCGCCATTGGAAGAACGGGAGGCCGATTCTGCCGTTCTAAAAGTTCCGCTTCCACTACGGTCGGGATTATTGGTTCTAAACGTGTTATTGCTCTGCCCCGAAGACCGGTAAGCCGTATTTCCATCCCTTAGCACTCCCACCGAACCATTATTACGTGGCTGATTCCATCCGTAACGCGTCCCCACATTTTGGTGATAGACCTGTCGATTGATTCTGTAAACATTAATGTTTATGTTACGGTACCGAGGAAGCACATAATACGAATAATACCTCGGACGATAATAGTCTGCCCAGTAATTGGTATAATAAACCACAGGCACCACTCCACCAAAATACAAATCGTAATAAACCCGATACAGTCTCGCCCCTAAAATTCTCTCCAAAGCATAGAAACGGTCGTAGTACCAACGGTTCGGATTCGCACGGTAATACCCACTCCAAACCGAAAACGAGGTAAACTGACGGTTCAGATCCAATATCATCTCAATCTGCCAAGGACTAAGACGGTATTGCCTAAAAAAACGATTCCAATTAACCCGATCAATACTCCTGCGGTAATCCGCATACACACTTCGGTAATAATCCTCCTGATAGTAATCGGCAGGATACTCATAGTAATAATCCTCCGGAAAATAATACTCCGCCTCGTCCCGCCAACCTTCGCTCTCATACCCCCATCCCCCCGAAACGGGATAAGACTGAGCCTGCCCTAACGAAATCGCACCAAAAGCCAGTAACACTATTATCTTTCTCATCTTTTATGTTTTTTATTAAAGAATTATACAAAATCTCTTCCATTTTTTGACTTTTGGATAAAAAAAAGAGAACGAGGTTAAAAAACTTTCGTTTTCTCCTCGTTCTCATCATCCGATTTCCTCGAGATACAGAAGGTTTATCCCCTTCCAGAGTCCTTCACCCAAGAAGCTATTTTTTGATTGAAAGCCTCTTCCGACTTCAACCGTTCCAAATCCAAATGCATTCGGTAACGCCAATAGTGTGGGAAAATAGCCGGTACATTAATCCGCTCGTCGTCCACATTCTCATTTCTCAGAGTTATATCCGTAGCCAAAAATTCCTGTATCGGGAAAATAGCCAACATCGCCTCATTATACAAATGCTGCTTCATGATGATTTCCGCCAACTCCGGCTGCAAATCGCCAGGAGCCGTTCCCCACTGCCCCAACTGCCGATTGAAATAATGCTGCGTAAGCCCACGGTCTTCATTCCACCACTGGCGCAACGTGGAACTGTCATGAGACGACGCCGTAACCACATTAAGATAAGACGCCTCCTTCGGATTATACCAAAGGCTATTGTCCGCCGGCATCCGTTGGACTTTCAGAGCCGTAATAGCCAAACGATCCATCACCTGAGGAACGCAATCGGGCACCAATCCCAAGTCTTCTCCACAAATCAGCATATCCGTAGCATTGAGAATCACCGGAAGCTTCTCCATCGCACTCTGATACCAAAGCCCGTCCTGACGTCTGAAGAAATAATCCACATAAAGCTCGTCAATCGCTTGCTTCTCCCAGTCGGAAAGGTATTTGAACGATTCGGTTTTCTGCACATTAAACCTCGGATGGTAAACCCGCTCTCCATTCTCTTTTTCCTCCTCAAGGAAAAGCACATTCGCACTTAGCGCAATGAGTTTTTCCTCCGCCCAATCGTGAGGATACTCCTCAAAATAAGCCTTCAGCTTACGCTGCGTATCGTACGCTTCCTTAAAGCTATACGTACCATCGAAATGGTCATTCATAAAATGCTCCCGAATCGTATCCCGCTCATAGCCAAACAAATCCCAAAGAATTTGATCATTAATATACGGCTTGCAATAGCGATCGTAACGGAATGGTATATGCCGCGCACCAAACTCTTCCTCCCGCACCGGAACCGCCGGATAAAAATACCCCAAAATCCCCTGCGTAGCAGAGATCGGCATCCTCCAAATTCGGAAAAACCCTAAAATATGGTCGATGCGCATCGCATCAAAATAGGTTTCCAACGCTTTAAAACGATTCTTCCACCAAGTATATCCGTCCTGCTTCATCGCCTCCCAATTGTAGGTCGGGAACTCCCAATTCTGCCCCAAATCCGTAAACTGATCTGGTGGAGCCCCCGCTTGAAAATCCATTCCAAATAATTCGGGCTCCGTCCATGCCTCCACCGAGTAGCGGTAGATCCCAATTGGCAAATCCCCCTTCACCGAAATCCCCAAGCCATGCGTATAATCAATCGCATCGGTAAGCTGCAAATGCAACTGGTATTGCACCCAAGCATGAAGCATGATGTTTTTGTACTCCTTATGCTTCGGCGAATACATCGGCGAAACCTTCCCCGCTATGTATTTCTTGTGCGTCTTCCACTCTCCAAAGTTGGGCGTTTTGTATTTATCCCTCTGAACGCAAAACGCCGCATAAGGCAACAACCACGCCTCATTTTCCTTTACGAATTTTTTAAAATCCTTATCCTTTAAAATCGCTTCCTCATTGGCTTCAAAAATCGCCTTAATGTATTTCCACTTTCCGGAAATCATCCGCTCGTAATCAATCAGAGGTAAAGCATTGAGCGCCGTTTTCTCCTCATAATACGCTTCAACCAAATCCTTAGGCAAAGGATAATCCAACCCCTCCACAGACAAATACTGCGGATGAAGCGCATAAACCGAAATCGCCGCATAAGGGTAAGAGTCCGTCCAAGTGTAATTGGCCGTCGTATCATTAATCGGAAGAATCTGTATAATCCCCAAATCCGTCGCCTTGGCCCAATCCGCTAAAAGCTTAAGATCCGAAAACTCTCCAACCCCAAAACCATTCGCACTACGCAAAGAGAAAACAGGCACAGCCACCCCCGCACTACGATACAATTCGTGAGACTGATAGCGGAAATAATGATCCGCCTGAATCTGAAGCACATTCTTATCTCCATTCGGTTCTGCCCAGCGGTTTCCGCCGTATTCCAACCCAAGCACCTCCCCCGTTCTCACATCCATAATGCCGTATTTATACTGGATAGGAGCATTCCCCTCCAGTCCAACCGCCACTTCCCAAACCCCATAATCCGTCTGATTCATCGGCACAGCTCCAGAATAAGCCCAAGCCCCGAGAGCTTCGTGGTTCCCTAAAAGCACCAACCTCCAGTCGGGATGGTATAACGGAGCCTCCAACCGAAACAGATGCGTATGCTTCTTCTGCACCGCCGCTTTCTCCGGACGAAAGCCCGTAAGCTTATTTTTAAGGATTTTATTATTCAGGTAATTTTCAGGAAAATTCTTAAGATTCCAAACATCATAAACCCGGTATTCGTCATAAGAGTGAACCAAATTCAAGCCATGCAAAGCATACTCCTCGTCCAAAACATTCCCGCCTTCATCCGTCAGTTGGTACTTGTAAGAAAGCGATTTGGAAAAATAATCCACCTCCACCGTCCAATTCCCGTCCGCACCGTAAGCCATGACGTGGTATTTCGGTTCCTGGCCTTCCTCCAGCAGCACCAGCTGCAATCGCTCGCCCATCCGGGTTCGAAAGTTTACGTTAAAATATAGTTTCATAATAAAGAATCCTTTTTAGATTTTAAAGCCTGCAAGTTAGCAATTCTAAAAACAAAAGCCGATAACAAACGCTTTTTTTTTCAGATGATTTTTAGCAGTTTACCAACTGATTACCATGACCTTATAAAACAAAAACTCCGGCTCGCGCCAGAGTTTTATCCGTCAAAGAAAAGAATGCCTTTTAGTTCAAGCTATAAGTCGTCCCGTTCTTACCGTCCTTTAGCTCAATACCTTCCGCCTGCAAGCGGTCCCGAATTTCATCGGAAAGCGCCCAATTTTTAGCCTTTCTCGCTTGATTGCGAAGCTCTATAAGCACCCCGAGGGTCGCATCCAGCTTGGAATGGTTGTTTTCTTCCACAGCCTGCAACCCCAAAACATCAAACACCAATTGATCCATATGCTCTCTAAGCGCCTCCAAGTCCTCGAATGACAGCTTCCCTTTACCTTCTTTGAGCCCAAAGATATACTTAACAGCCTCGAAAAGATGCGCAATAAGAATCGGGGAGTTAAAATCGTCCGTTAATGCTTCCACACATTTTTCATGCCATGCCCCTACATCAAACCCTTCGGAAGCCGAAGACGAAGCCTCCAACTGCCCGAGTAACTTCACCGCCTCCATCAAACGCTGGAAACCTTTCTCGCTGGCCAACAAAGCCTCATTAGACAAATCCACCACACTACGATAATGCGCCTGTAAAAAGAAAAAACGCACGACCGAAGGGTGAAACGGTTTCTCAAAAAACGTATTATCGCCCGTAACCAGTTCCATCGGCAAAATCGTATTTCCCGTGGACTTGCTCATTTTCTGCCCGTTCATGGTAAGCATATTGGCATGCATCCAGTAGTTCACCGGAGCGGTTCCGTTGCAAGCCGTCCCCTGTGCAATCTCACACTCGTGGTGAGGGAACTTCAAATCCATACCGCCTCCATGAATATCAAAACGATCCCCCAAATACTTCGTACTCATAGCCGTACACTCCAAGTGCCACCCCGGAAAACCTTCCCCCCAAGGCGAAGGCCATTTCATAATATGCTCCGGCGAAGCCTTTTTCCAAAGCGCAAAATCCTGAGGGTTCTTTTTCTCATCCTGACCGTCCAAACTCCGGGTATTGGCAAAAAGCTCATCAATATTTCGTTTGCTGAGCTCCCCATAGTTCCCTCCTTTTTCATTATACGCCCGCACATCAAAATAAACCGACCCATTACTCTCATACGCATACCCCATAGCCAAAAGACGCTTGGTCAATTCCAGCTGCTCAATAATATGCCCCGTGGCCGTAGGCTCGATGTTCGGAGGCAAAAGATTGAACAACTGAAGCACATTATGAAAATCCACCGTATACTTTTGAACAATCTCCATAGGCTCCAGTTTTTCCAAACGGGACTGTTTGACAAAGCGGTCATTTTCCACCGTACCATCGTCCGTCAAATGCCCCGCATCCGTGATATTGCGCACATAGCGCACCTTATACCCCAAATACTGCAACACACGGTACACCAAATCAAACGACAAAAAGGTTCTCACATTCCCCATATGCACATTACTGTACACGGTAGGACCGCAAACGTACATTCCCACGTGGCCGTCCAACAAAGGCTTAAACACTTCTTTTTCCCCTGTCAGGGAGTTGTATATTTTCAGATTCATCCGAATGTCTAAAATTTTTGGTTGATAAAAATGTTCTCTTGTTTCCCTTTTGTTGCTCTAATCAATTTTGGCGTGGCTTCCTACGTAATGCAGAAATTCCTGCCTCGTAATAGGGTTGGTTCTAAAAATTCCGCTCAATTCCGCAGTAATGGTAGAACTTGCCGTGTCCTTTATTCCCCGACAATTCACGCAAAGGTGCTTCGCATCGATAATGCACGCCACGTCCTTCGTCCCCAAAGCCTCCTTCAGGGCATCCACAATCTGCATGGTCAAACGCTCCTGAACCTGAGGCCGTTTCGCATAATAATCCACAATCCGATTAATCTTGGAAAGCCCGATAACCTCCCCGTTAGAAATGTAAGCCACGTGCGCCCGCCCTATAATAGGCAAAAAATGATGCTCGCAAAACGAATACACCGTAATGTCCTTTTCCACCAGCATTTGGCGGTACTTGTATTTATTTGAAAACGTCGAGATCCCCGGCTTGTTTTCGGGAAGAAGTCCTCCGAAAATTTCGTTCACGTACATTTTAGCCACCCTTTTGGGCGAATCCTTCAGGGAATCGTCCGTCATGTCCAACCCCAAGGTCTCCATAATGGCTGCAAAATGCCCCTCGATAATTTTTATTTTTTCCTGAGGCGTTTTATCAAAAGCATCTCCGCGCAACGGCGTGTGATCTTTTCCGGTGAACAAATCGTCGTCATTATCAAAAGTATCCATAGAACCTATAACTAGTTTATTGCACGCAAAATTAACGATTTAAAATGGCATTATCGTTTTTTTCGCCAAGATATCCTCTGCCCTTTAAAAACGAAACGCAACCTAAAGTTGTAAAAAGCTTCAAAAAAAGTTAATTTCATAAAGAATTTTTTATATTTGCACCAGCTAAAACAATAATTAAAAATAATAAAGTTATGTCAGACATTGCATCAAGAGTTAAAGCTATCATCGCCGATAAGCTTGACGTTGAAGAAACAGAAGTAACTCCAGAAGCTAGCTTCACCAATGATTTAGGTGCTGATTCTTTGGATACCGTAGAACTTATCATGGAATTTGAAAAGGAATTCAACATCCAAATCCCTGATGACCAAGCCGAGAAAATCACTACTGTAGGTCATGCGATTGCTTATATCGAAGAAGTTGTTAACAAATAATCTATTGACGGATTAATTAATTTAATTTATGGAATTAAAAAGAGTAGTTGTAACAGGTTTTGGTGCAATAACGCCAATTGGCAATAACGCAAAAGAATACTGGGAAGGCCTGGTAAAGGGCAAGAGCGGAGCCGCTCCAATTACTCTTTTTGATGCCTCCAACTTCAAAACAAAGTTCGCCTGCGAGGTAAAGAACTTTAATCCTTTGGACCACTTCGATAAAAAGGAGTCCAAAAAAATGGATCGTAACACTTGGTTCGGTATTGTAGCGGCCCGCGAAGCCATCGCCCATGCCTCTCTTATGGAGAGCGAGGTGGATAAAAACCGCGTCGGGGTCGTTTGGGGATCGGGCATCGGAGGCCTTGAGACATTCGAAACCGAAGTTTTGGGCTGGGCGAATACCGATATTCCGAGATTCAATCCCTTCTTTATTCCGAAAATGATTGCCGACATCACCCCGGGACACATTTCCATGGAATACGGCTTTCACGGTCCTAACTACACAACGGTATCGGCTTGTGCCTCTTCGGCCAATGCCTTGATTGACGCCAAAATGCTCATCCAACTCAATAAGGCCGACGTGATTGTTTGCGGAGGTTCCGAGGCAGCCGTAACGGCTAGTGGAGTGGGTGGATTCAACGCCATGATGGCGCTTTCCACTAGAAACGACAGCCCTCAAACAGCTTCTCGCCCGTTCGACAAAGACCGTGACGGTTTTGTTTTGGGAGAAGGGGCCGGATGCATCGTTTTGGAAGAGTACGAACACGCCGTAAAAAGAGGAGCAACCATCTACGCCGAACTAAAAGGCGGAGGAATGAGTGCGGATGCCTATCACATGACAGCCCCTCATCCCGAAGGACTGGGTGCCTACCTCGTGATGAAAAACTGTTTGGAAGATGCCGGTCTTACGGCCAACGACGTGGATCACATCAATATGCACGGAACGTCGACTCCATTGGGAGACATCGCCGAATCCAGCGCCATTTCCAAGCTCTTGGGCGAACATGCCTACGACATCCAAATCAACTCCACAAAATCCATGACAGGACACCTCTTGGGTGCCGCAGGAGTGATTGAAGCCATCGCAGCGCTTAATACCATCATCCACGGTATCGTTCCGCCGACCATCAACCACTTTACCGACGACGAAAAAATCGACAACCGTCTGAACTTCACCTTCAACCACGCCGTGGAGAAGCAAGTGGACGTTGCCATGAGTAACACTTTTGGTTTCGGAGGTCATAACGCCTGCGTTTTGTTCAAGAAAATCTAATCTTTGATTGACGGAATGGAGTTGCGGAAATACTTTTCTAAATTCCTCACCAGAAAACCCCCGAAAAGAAAAATATTTTCCGAAAGGGATTTAAGGCTCGGAACAAGCATCCAAAAAATAATAGGCCAACCCGTACGCCATATTGAGCTCTATCGGGAAGCTTTTTCGTTGAAGGTTTCCTCCGAGAAAAACAACAAAAACTACGAACGTTTGGAATTTTTAGGCGATTCGATTTTAGGCTCGGTCATCGCCTTCTATCTCTATCAGACCTACCCCTCTGCAAACGAAGGGTTTCTGACCCAAATGAAATCCAAAATCGTCAACCGAAAAAACCTCAACAAAATAGGAGACGAACTCAAACTAAAAAGCCTCATTCAAAATCCCGGATCCTCATCCCTTAGTGAGAATATCAGCGGAAATTTGTTTGAAGCCCTCATAGGAGCCGTCTATTTGGACATTGGTTACGAAGCCTGCCAAAACATCATCCTCCAAAAGTTACTCACCGCAAAAGACATTAACAAGCTCGAAAATAAAATCGTAAGCTACAAAAGTTTGCTTTTGGAATGGTCTCAAAAACGCAAAGTAGCTCTCCGATACGAAACCCATGAGGAGCACCAAGGCAACAAAACCATCGTTTTTCGAAGCCATGTGATGATCGACAACCAAAAAATTGCCAATGCCGTAGACACTTCGAAAAAAAAATCAGAAGAAAAAGCCGCCCAAAGAGCCTTCTACACCCTGAACAAAAAAGAACACATCCTTGAAAAAAACAAAACTTTCTCTTGATTATGACGAAGACGAACCCCTTACCCTTGGACTGGTAAGGCTGAGTAAACCTCTCCCGGATTACGAATTTTTTTACCATCTCAACCGCCTTACCGACTACGGCTTTTCCCGGATTGAAGATTTAAAAATCGAGAAAACCTATTACCGTTACCACCATCCCTGCTTCAGCACCTACGACGAAAAACTTCAACTGAAAATTTGGTTTATTGCCAATAAAAGCTCCGAATCTTTTAAAAAACAAGAAATTACCGAGCTGTTTACCGAAGAAAATGAAACTCATTACCTCCTTCCCGAACACCGCGAAACAGACTATCTTATAAAAACGTCGGAAGGGTTTAGCGATTTTTCACTAATTTTGCAACCGAAAAGTCTTTTATTTCCCATACAAGACTTTCAACTGGACTCCTCTTCGGAGTTTTATAAAATAATTCTATACTATGAATAAGTATCTAAAAAAAACAAAAATCATAGCCACCTTAGGGCCGGCTTCTTCCGATAAAGAAACCATTACCAACCTGATTAAAGCCGGAGTGGACGTCTTCCGGATTAATTTTTCCCACGCCGATTACGATTTGGTTAAGCGCAACGTGGCCACCATCCGCGAAGTAAGCGAAGAACTGGGAACCGGAACCGGTATTCTCGGAGATTTGCAAGGCCCCAAGCTTCGCGTAGGCGTTGTAAAAGAAGGTTCTTACCTCAACCCCGGCGATATCCTGACGTTCACTAACGAAAAAATCGAAGGCGACTCCTCAAGAGTTTACATGACCTATCAGGATTTTCCAAAAGACGTTAAAGTCGGCGAACGCATCCTGATTGATGACGGAAAACTCGTTCTCCAAGTTACGGAAACCAACGAAGAAGACACCGTAAAAGCCGTGACCATCCAAGGAGGGCCACTAAGCTCCAAAAAAGGCGTCAACCTGCCAAACACCAACGTTTCGTTGCCCGCCTTAACGGAAAAAGACATCGAAGACGCCAACTTCATGCTCGACATCGGCTTGGACTGGATTGCTCTTTCCTTCGTTCGCCACGCGCAAGACATCAAGGATTTAAAAGAATTAATCAAGAACCATCCGACCAACAATAAAAAAACACCGATTATCGCTAAAATCGAAAAACCCGAAGGCGTTAAAAACATTGACGAAATCCTTCAGGAATGCGACGGCCTCATGGTAGCCCGTGGAGATTTAGGAGTGGAGGTGCCGATGGAAGAAGTGCCGGCCATCCAAAAAAACCTCGTGGAAAAAGCCCGACTTTATTCCAAACCGGTCATCATCGCCACCCAAATGATGGAAACCATGATTACCAGCCTCACGCCAACCCGCGCAGAGGTGAACGACGTAGCCAATTCCGTACTGGATGGAGCCGATGCCGTTATGCTATCCGGAGAAACCTCCGTGGGAAAATACCCGGTGGAAGTAGTGAAAAACATGTCTAAAATTGTTAAAAACATTGAGAGCACCAACTTCTACCTGAACAAAAATGCCCCTATCGAAAAAGATTTTAATTGCATCAGTGATCGTTTCATCACCAATAGAATTTGTTTGGCGGCCGTAAGAATCGCTAAAACCACCGATGTTCAGGCAATTATTACCTTAACCCATTCGGGGTATACGGCGTTTCAGATTTCGGCGCACCGTCCGAACTCTCACATCATCATCTTCAGCTCCAACCGACGCATTATCCCAATGCTAAACCTCCTTTGGGGAGTACGGGCCTACTATTACGACGGCGAGCAATCCACCGACGAAACCATTATTCAGGTAAATAAAATCGCTCAGGAATTGGGCTATATCGAATCCGATGATTTTGTACTCAACCTTAACGCCACTCCAGCAGAAGACAGCGGAAAAACCAACACGTTAAGACTGACCAAAATCTAAAGTTACAATCGTCGCCAAAACTAAAACGCCACGCTTTCTTTGAAAGCGTGGCGTTTTTTTACATTCTCCAGAAAAAGCTCCCCAATTATTAAGGCTTCTTTCTCCTCAGAAAAGCCATCAATAAAACCCTATAATGGATTTCTTTACCGTAAATTCATGCAGGGTATAAAGAGACATTTCCACCCCATATCCCGAATTTTTACGCCCGCTAAAAGGCATTCGGACATCCGAACGAAAAATTTGGTTAACCGCCACACTTCCGCTTTCCAAAGAACGAGCAAAAAACAAAGCCTTTTCTTTACTTTTCGTATAAACAGCATTACCCAGTCCGAAAGCCGTCGCATTGGCAATTTCCAACGCCTGCTCATCATTTCTTACCTTAAACACCATCCCCAAAGGCCCAAACAACTCTTCATCCGCCACAGGGTTGTCCTCATTCATCAAAAGCAAACCCGGCTCGAAAGCCTGATCCCCCACCGCCGTCAAAGGCAGTAAAATCTCCGCACCATGCCCAATCGCCTTTTCGTATTGCTGCCTCAGTTCCTGAGCCAAATCCTTCCGAGCCATCGCCCCCAAGACCGTACGCGCATCCGTCGGAATGCCAGGAGAAAAACTTTGATACGCCTTCAAAAACCGTTGCATAAACGCCTCATAAACCCCTTCGTGAACAATAAAACGTTTGGCTGCCACACACGTTTGACCGCTATTTTGAAGCCTCGCTAAAGCCGCATCCTCTGCCGCCTTATCAACCTCCGCATCGTCCAAAACAATAAAAGCATCATTACCGCCCAGTTCCAAAACGCATTTCTTCAAATGCCTTCCCGCAATCTCCGCAACCCTTCGCCCTGCCGCCTCGCTCCCCGTAAGGGAAACCGCCCGAACCAAAGAATGCCCAATCATCTCCTCTACCACTTCATGAGAAGCTTCCACATGGGTGAAAATCCCCTGAGGGAATCCCGCCGCCCTAAAACACCGCTCAATTGCCCGTCCACTCCCCAAACAAATGGAAGCATGCTTCACAACCACCGCATTCCCCGCCAATAAAGCAGGAACAGCAAACCGAAGCACCTGCCAAAACGGAAAATTCCAAGGCATAACCCCCAACACTATCCCCATAGGCTCATGCCGAATCATGGAAATTTCATAATCGGTTTCCACCCGCTCCTCCTTTAAAACGTTTTCTGCCGATGCATAATAGTCCACCAAACCAATGCATTTTTCAACCTCCGCCAAAGATTGGGAAATCGGCTTGCCCATTTCCTCGGTGATAAGTCCTCCAAATGCCGCTTTATTTTCCCTTAAAACAGCCGAAAGCCTAATCAAATACGTTTGCCTCTGCTCGAAAGAATACGCTTTCCACTTCGTAAAAGCCTCCTGTACTCCGGTTAGTAACTTATCTACCTTTCCGTTCTCGTCTTTTCCTATTTTATCGTTCATTCTTTTTTCTCCGTTAAACCATAAACCATTCATTAACCAATGCCGCCGCAAGCCTTGCCGTCCGATCCTGATCATCGTAAAGCGGATTAACCTCGGCCACATCCAGCGCTACCAACCCTTCCGATTTTAAAAGATGACGGTAAAGCATCATAAATACCGAATCCGGAAAAACACCGTTATATGCCGCCGCCGACACCCCGGGAGCCACCGCCGCATTAAACACGTCCATACAAATTGTAAGGTAAACCACATCCACCTCCTCCAAAAATTCGTTGATCCTCAGATAAAGACTAGGCAGGTTTTCAAAAAAAATTTCATCAGCCAAAATATACTTCATCCCAAACTGATCCGCCGTATCGAACAGCTTCAAGGTATTGGAATTCCGCTGAATACCCACATGAAGCGAATAAATGTCCCCCTCTTGGGCAATCTGCCAAAATCCCGTTCCCGAACTTGCGCCAACCTGCGGATCCGGCTCCCGATTATCAAAATGAGCATCCAAATTGATAACCCCTATTTTCTTCTCGGGAAATGCCTTCCGAATTCCCGAATAGTGAGCGTACGTTACCTCATGCCCGCCCCCGAGAACAAGAGACTTTCCTCCTTTTCTCAAAACTTGAGCTACCGCTTCCGCCAAACGAGTCTGACTCCGTTCCAAATCGCCGTCTTCACAAAAAACATCTCCCATATCCCTCAATCGGAAGTCCGGAGAAACAACCGGAAAATTAGCCATGCTCCGACGAATAATCGAAGGAGCCTCCTTAGCGCCAATCCGCCCTTTATTACGCCTTACGCCCTCGTCTACCGCAAACCCGTGAATCACATAATCCCCCGCAACAACCGACCCGCCTTCTTCTACACGTTGAAACAGCCTATGATACAAAGGAGTATCGCCATCCAAGCGTCCCTGCCAAACCTTATGCTCCATAATCCAAAATAATAATCTATCCTTTTTTCTTTTAACCTTTACATCCGTCCATATAAACCATCGAAGGCCAAAGCTGTCCTTGTTGATACAACACGTTTTGGAAGTTATCCGTATCATAAACCACAAAATCGGCTTTTTTGCCAGCATCCAAAATCCCTCGATCATCCAAACCCAAAGCATGCACCGCACGGTACGTCATCCCCGCCAACACCTCGGCGGTAGAGAGTTTTTCGTAAGTCGCCAAAATAGACGCTTGCGTCACCAAATTTCCCATCGGTGCCGATCCCGGGTTCCAATCCGAAGCAATAGCCAAAATACCACCAGCATCTAAAAGCTTTCGTGCCGGTGTAAAAGGCTCTCCCAAGCCCAAACTCGCTCCCGGCAAAGCCACCGCCACCGTTTCGGAAGAAGCCAAGAAAGCAATATCCTCCGCCACCGTAGCTTCCAAATGATCCGCTGAACGGGCTCCCACCTCCACTGCTATTCTGGAGCTTCCCGGCGTAAACTGATCCGCATGAACCGTCACCTCAAATCCCATCGCTTTGGCCTTCTGCAAAAAAAGAAGACTCTCCTGCGGCTGAAAAGCCGATTTTTCAATAAAAATATCCACCCGATCCGAAAGCCCTTCCGCCTTGACTTCAGGCAAAATTTCCCGCAAAACATAATCCAAATAATCCGACGGGCTCCCCTCAAAATCTTTAGGCTTCATATGAGCTGCCAAACAAGTGGAAATCAAACTCGCCTTAGTATGCTTCTTAGCCGATGCAATCACACGAAGCATCTTCAACTCCTGAACCTTGTTTAATCCATAGCCCGATTTAATTTCAATGGTAGTAATCCCCAGTCGAACCAACGAAGCAATTCGCGGAAGCAAAAGTGCCAAAAGTTCTTCTTCCGAAGCCTCACGAGTATGCTGCACCGAACTCCAAATCCCACCGCCTGCCGCCGCAATCTCCAAATACGACTTCCCCGCATTGCGCATTGCAAAATCATTAGCCCGATTTCCGCCAAAACAAATATGAGTATGGCAATCCGTATAAGCCGGCAAGGCCACCTTATCGCCTTCAATACGCTCCACGTCGGAAGCCAACCGCTCCAAATCGGAAAAAGCCCCAACACGTTCAATGCGACCGTCTTCGGCTACCAATATACCACCGTTTTCAATCACCTCCAATTGTTCGTCCTCCAATTTCCCCCTCAAAGGCAAATGCCGTAAGGGTACAATCTGTTTGAATGGTCCTATAAGTTTCATAGCCGTAAATTTAGTTTTTTTATTTTGAATATTCCCTCCCGACCACCGCAAAGCCCAAACGCTGAGAAATCCAATCCTGTTGACCAAAAAATGCTATCTTTGAAACAAAATTTCATAATGCCCGAGTTTTTGCATCCCAATAAAGAAAATTATTCCCCTGACGAACTCCTCCATGAAGAACAAATCCGCCCCCAAAGTTTCGACGACTTTGCCGGACAAAGAAAAACATTGGACAACTTGGAAGTTTTTGTCGCCGCTGCAAAAAATAGAGGAAAAGCCTTGGATCACGTTTTACTCCACGGCCCCCCGGGGCTTGGAAAAACCACTTTGGCTCACATTATCGCCAATGAATTAGGCGTAAACTGCAAAATCACCTCCGGACCCGTGTTAGACAAGCCAGGCAGCCTTGCCGGACTACTGACCAATTTGGAAGAAAACGACGTACTCTTTATCGACGAAATCCACCGACTCTCCCCTGTAGTGGAGGAATACCTCTACTCTGCCATGGAAGATTATAAAATCGACATCATGCTGGAAAACGGCCCCAACGCCCGAAGCGTCCAAATCGGCCTCAATCCCTTCACCCTGGTTGGAGCAACCACAAGAAGCGGGATGCTTACCAAACCCATGCTCGCTCGATTCGGAATCCAATCCCGATTGGAATACTATAACATCGAACTGCTTTCCACCATCATCCAACGCAGTGCCAGGGTTCTCGGTGTAAAAATATACGAAGACGCCGCCATCGAAATTGCCCGGAGAAGCCGAGGAACTCCCCGAATTGCCAACGCCCTGCTACGCAGAGTAAGAGACTTTGCCGAAATAAAAGGCAACGGCGAAATTGAAACCAACATCACCAAATTTGCCTTAAACTCTCTCAACGTCGATGAATTCGGACTCGACGAAATGGATAACAAAATACTGAAAGTCATGATTGAAAACTTCAGGGGAAGACCCGTCGGCATCTCAGCCTTAGCCACCTCCATAGGGGAAAACCCCGAAACACTGGAAGAAGTTTACGAACCCTTCCTCATCCAAGAGGGCTTTATCATCCGTACTCCTAGAGGACGGGAAGTAACCCGCAAAGCCTACCTGCATCTTAACCTAACCCCTAACCCCAATCCGGGAGAGTTATTTTAAATGAAAATCATCCCTTACAAATTTAAAATCAAAAACAATGAAACTATACCCCATCCAATGCGGAAAATTTAAACTCGACGGAGGAGCCATGTTCGGCGTCGTCCCCAAGTCCCTATGGCAAAAAACCAACCCCGCTGACGAAAACAACCTCATCGATCTGGGAATGCGGTCTCTCCTGATCGAAGACGGTAAAAAACTCATTTTGATCGACTGCGGGTTAGGCGACAAACAAGATGAAAAATTCTTCGGCCATTACGCCCTCTCCGGCGACGATTCCCTCGACAAAAACCTAAAAAAATTCGGATTTGTAAGGGAAGACATTACCGATGTCTTTCTGACCCATCTGCATTTTGATCATTGCGGAGGCGCCATCGAATGGAACGACGATAAATCCGGCTACCGCCCCGCTTTTAAAAATGCACGGTTCTGGTCCAACGAAAACCATTGGGAATGGGCCACCAACCCCAACCCGAGAGAAAAAGCTTCGTTTCTGAAAGAAAACATTCTGCCCATCAAAGAAAGCGGACAGCTGGATTTCCTCCCCCTCCCCCAAACAGGATCTTACGGCTTTGCTCCCGATCTGAAAATGGATGTGATTTTCGTAGACGGTCATACCGAAAAGCAAATGCTCCCCGTCATCAAATACCAAGACCAAACCATCGTCTTTGCCGCCGACTTAATCCCTACAGCAGGACATATCCCCTTGGTTTACGTCATGGGATACGACACCCGACCGCTTCTAACCATGGAAGAAAAAGACAAATTCCTAAAACAATGCGTCGAAAACAATTACCTGCTATTCTTTGAACACGACGCCCATCACGAACTCGCCTCCTTGAAAATGACCGAAAAAGGAGTTCGGCTGGATCAAACCTACCAATTCAATGAAGTATTCGGGTATTAATCTCAAAAAACAATCCCGTTTCCGCTCAAAATCCTATCGGCTTTGAGCGGAAATGAATTTTACCACACTCCGTATTATCCGAAACCAACCTCTTCCAATTTGAAAATTTTATTATATTTGAACCTCGGAATCAAGAACACAATGCTTCATTCCATCAAAAAAATTAGATTTTATCTCTTATGAGTCCAAACGAAGGCGGAACTGCATCGCCCGAACCCGAGCCGAAAATCATCGGCCTGACCGGCGGCATCGCTTCCGGAAAAACCACCGTTGCCCAATGGATCGAAGCCATGGGATTTCCCGTCTACTACTCGGATCAACAAGCCAAAGACCTCGTAAATAAAGACCTCGGCCTAAAACAAAAAATTAAAAACCTCTTAGGAGAAGCCGCCTACAATACCGAAGGTCTGTACGATCGCAAATACGTTAGCAGCAAAGTCTTTGAAAATAAAGCCCTCTTAGAACAGCTCAACCAACTGATTCATCCCGCCGTGAAGACAGACTTCCAAACTTGGCTGAAACAACAAAACAACCACCAAATAATCTTCAAGGAAACCGCTCTTCTATTCGAACTGGGACTGGATCGGGACTGCGACAAAACCCTTTTGGTAACCGCCGAAGACAACCTCAGAATGAAACGCGTCATGGATAGGGACGGAAAAACCTATCGGGAAGTCGAAAACATCATGAACAAACAAATGCCCGAAAAAGACAAACTAAAACGGGCCGATTTTGTGATTCACAACAATTCCACCTTGGAAAACCTCAAGCAAGAAACCCTGAATGCAATAGCAAAAATAACCGAAGAATTTCTTTAAGCCCTTCGGTTCCATCTTTTTACTTTACAACTTAAAAAGCGGCCTCTTTCGAGACCGCTTTTCGTTCTTTCTATTGGAAAAATAAAACCTTTACATCCGGTTTACCGTATCAATTCCGAGTAAACCTAATGCTCGTTTTATGGTTTTTCCCGTCAATTCGGACAACGCCAAGCGAAATCCTCTAACTTCCCGGTTTTCATGATTAAGAATCGGATTGTTCTGATAAAACGAATTATACACTTTAACCAACTCGTAAACATAATTCGCAATCTGTGCAGGGCTTAACGTCTCCGCTGCTTTAGTCACAACCTCCCGATAGTTAGACAACTCTATCATAAGCGTCTTCTCATATTCGTTCAATGCAAAACCTGCATCCACCGACCACGATGCCTCGTCCGCCTTAGTCAACAAAGACTGGATACGAGCGTAAGTATACTGGATAAAAGGTCCCGTATTTCCATTAAAATCAATACTTTCCTTAGGATTAAACAACATCTTCTTCTTAGGGTCCACTTTCAACATGAAATACTTCAACGCTCCCATGCCGACCGTTTCGTACGAACGCTCCTTTTCCTCCTCGGTGAGATTCTCCAGTTTACCCAATTCCAAAGCCTTCTCTTTCGCCGTTTCGTACATCTCCTGCATCAAGTCGTCTGCATCCACCACCGTACCTTCCCGGGATTTCATTTTTCCCTCGGGCAACTCCACCATACCGTAAGAAAGGTGATACAACTGATCCGACCAACGGTATCCTAGCTTTTTCAATACCTTAAACAGCACTTGAAAATGATAATCCTGCTCATTACCAACCGTATAAATCAGTTTTTGAATATCATTCTGTTTAAAACGCTCCACCGCCGTCCCCAAATCCTGAGTCATGTAGACCGATGTTCCGTCACCACGCAATAAAAGCTTTTGATCCAAACCTTCATCCGTAAGATCCACCCAAACCGAACCGTCTTCCTTCTTGAAAAACACGCCTTTAGCCAATCCCTCCGCAATTAAATCCTTACCCAGAAGATACGTGTTGCTCTCATACTGAACCTGATCGAAATCCACCCCCAAACGCTGATAAGTCTGCGCAAAACCGTCGTAAACCCAACCATTCATCTGAGCCCAAAGTGCTCGCGTCTGTTCCTTGCCATTTTCCCAATCCAAAAGCATCTGCTGAGCTTGCTTAATAGACGGAGCCTGCTTTTTTGCTTCTTCCGCAGAGCATCCCTCTTGAACAAGCGCCGCTATCTCCGCCTTGTAGGACTTATCAAACTCCACATAATAGTTCCCAACCAATTTATCGCCTTTAAGTCCCGTAGACTCAGGCGTTTCTCCTTTGCCCGACTGCTCCCATGCCAACATGGACTTGCAGATATGGATTCCCCTATCGTTCACAATTTGGGTTTTGATGACCCGATACCCTTCCTCTTCCAAGATTCGAGCCACCGAATACCCCAAAAGGTTATTCCGAATATGCCCCAAATGCAAAGGTTTATTCGTATTCGGCGAAGAATATTCCACCATTACCGTCTGCCCTTTTGACGCCTTCCGATCCAAAGCTTCCTGAACCGAAGCAAAGCTTCCAACAAAAAAAGCATCCTTAATCTTAAGATTAAGAAACCCTTTCACTACATTAAACCCTTCCACAAAGTCCACCGTTTCCAACAATTTCTCTCCCAAAGCCGCTCCTATGGCGTCGGGTGCCTTTTTCAACACCTTGACCAAAGGAAATGTAACCACGGTAAAATCCCCCTCAAATTCGGTCTTATTCTGCTGAACTTCCAAATCTACCCCGTCCACCTGATAAAGATCAGAAATCACTCGGGACAACTGGGCTTCAATACTATTTTTAATATTCATATCCTAACGTATAAAGTGCAAATATACGGAAATAAAAAACCGCTCCGAAGAGCGGTAAAATTTATATTCCAATGGAAATTCAAACTTGATTATTGATCCCACCACATTTTTGTCGCCATACTCTTAAAAGGTAAGGGAACGCCTGGGCCAGCAGCCAAATTAGTCCCATTCACGTTAATTTCAATCTGAGGATAAGGAAGTCTTCTAGGTACAAAATCATCCGTTCTGACCACTTTAGGCAATTGCAACACTGGATAACCAGTTCTTCTCCAATCCACCCATGATTCAAACGGAGCCTGGAACATGGTAATCCACTTCTGTTCCATCACCCTCTGAAGTGTCCCATCAAAAGCAACCGAAGGCTCAGATACATACGATGAATAAGAACCCGTCAATCCAAGCGCAGCAAAATCCTGAGCAATAGCATTTTCATAAGCAGTCTTCGCCGCCGCCGAATTCCCTTGAGCCAAATAAACCTCAGCCTTTATGAAATTAACCTCGGCCGCACTCATAAGCACAACAGGAGAATTGATGGAAGCATAAGCTGAACCTACCCTAGAATATAGATTCTGACCCGCATCATCCGTATCCCCTCCCGGTTCATTTCCGATCACTTGTCCGGCTAAGCCAGCCCCATTATTTTTAATCGGCTCAAAATAAACCGAAACCCGAGGGTCATCCAATGCTTTCATTTTATCCACTATAGTGGTTGCCACCGCAAAATCCGCCCTTCCTGATATTTTATCAAATTGATAAATCGGGTTCGCACTAGCGTTCGTATCTCCAAAACCAACTTTCGCATCATTAGCTGAAGTTTCAATCAAAAGAGGGTTTTGAGCAAGGAAATCGGACGCCGCGTTCGGTTGTCTTTTACTGAGGTGATTATACAACCTCAGCTTTAAAGAATTCGCAAAACGCTCCCACTTCAATACATTCCCTGCAAAAATAATATCATCACTCTCAGAAGGTTTGAATAATCCTTCGTCCGTCTTAATATTGGCAATCCCCTTATCGATTACCTTAATCAAATCCGTATAAATCGCTTCCTGAGTATCGTAAGTTGGCGTAATGTTTTCCCTTCCTTTCATAGCATCCGTATACGGAATGTCTCCAAACAAATCTGTAATTACACTGAAGGTATAAGCCTTCATTATTTGAGCAACTCCCACATAAACCAAATCTCCTGAAGCTGTACCTCTTTTCTCAATCTCATTAAAGTCCATAGCCGCATCGTAAAGATACTGCCAAGTACCGTCCGTAGACGCAGAAGTGATATTGTATATTGCATAAGAATAAGGCTGCCCCCTATGCCCCGCGTAGTATTGCATTATACTGGCAGGCATTCTCGTACCTTCTCCACCAAGCGCATAGCCCAAATTAACTTGAGAGCCTGTCATCAAGGTTCTTAAAGGAACGGTTTGTGGGTTGTTCGGATCCACATTAATGTTTAACTCGTCCGAACAAGATTGCACGGAAAAGCCAGTGGCTACAACTCCCAATGCAATTGCATATTTTATAATCGATGTCTTTAAATTCTTCATAATCAAAAAAATTAAAATTGTACTTTGAAGTTAAGTCCAAAACTTCTTGTTGTTGGGAAGGCAAAACGAGACACACCTTGCGCATTTCCTGTACCAAATGAACTGGATTCCGGATCAATATGAGGTATTTTGGTCCACAAGTGCAGGTTTCGTCCATAAACTCCAACCTCCATTTGTCTAATCGAAGGCATTCCGTTGAGTTTAAAACGATACCCCATCGCCAACTCTCTTAATTTCACCCAATTGTTCTTGTAAACATACATTTCGTTATTCTGAGCAAAATTATACCATCCCAAATTATGAACGTTAGCAACCGTATTTGCAGCACCGGTATTCTCATTTACCCCGTTAAATACAATCGGAGTTGTACGGTTAAGGGTTTTAGCCGATACACCGTAGAAATCCAACAACTCCTCCGTACCATTGTACAAATAACCTCCCATTCTCATATCCAAAGAGGCGCTGAGGTAAATGCCTTTATAAACAAATGAAGTGGTAACTCCTCCGGTCCAATCCGGTTCCACATAGCCCAGATTAATCCCTTCCTGATACAATGGAATACCATCGTCATCCACTAAAATTTCGCCTTTATCGTTTCTTACAAACCCACTACCGATGATTGAACCTAAACGCTCGCCTTTAACCGCATAGATTGCAGGGTTTCCGGAAAATCCTCCCATGTAAATCTTATCAACCCCTGGATAGGTTTCCAAAACTTTAGAGCGAATTCTACTAAAGTTAAAATTCAAGTCCCAACGGAAATCGGAAGTTCTAACCGGTGTCAGTCTCAATGCAGCCTCAAGCCCTTTCGATTCCGTTACACCACTGTTGACCACATAAGTCGTTGCTCCTGAAGCAGGAGAAATGTCCAAAGGCACAATCCCATCTATATTCTTGTTATAAAAATACGTCACATCCAAACCAATACGATCTCTCAAAAATCTTAATTCCGTTCCAACTTCATATTCCGTCGTAAATTCAGGCTTCAGATTGGCATTGTTGATCGTGTTTGGATAAGTATAACCCGGTAAGCTGTTTGGTCCGAAAGGAAACGTAATCCCCGAGGTGAAGCCATCCGCAAAAACACCATTCCGATAGGTATCTACAACCAAATAAGGATTCGCATCTCTGGCTGTTTGAGAAGCCCCCAATCTTATTTTACCATAACTCAACACATTTTTGTTGGTTTGGAAAGCATCTGAGAACACAAACGACAAGTTCGCTCCCGGATAGAAATAGCTTCTGTTATTTTCAGGAAGCGTCGAAGACCACTCGTTTCTAGCAACAAGGTTCAAGAACAAATAGTTATTGTAGCTAAGAGATACGTCCGCAAACACCCCAAACAAAGTCCTTCTAGAGATGTAATTAGACCCTGGATCAAAAGACTTAATATTATTGGTATTTACAATACTAGGCAATACCAAAGCACTTCCCGAAATCGTACTCAAACGGTATCTTCTCTCGTTATAATCCTGTCCGAGGTTCGCTGTCAAACTAAAGTTCTCACCCAATTGCGTGTTAATATTTGCCATGAAAGTCGACGTAATCTCATTTCTAATAATATCGCTATACAAGAGCGTCCCGTTAGGCGCACCTCCAGAGTACATATCTCTAAAAATAATTCTATTATCCGTCAAACGATCGTTACCTACCCGATAAGACAAGTTCAACCAGTCTTTAACTTTATAATTAAGATTAAGACCCAAAATGTATCGGTCACTATCGGTCGTTGCAAAATTTTTATTCACAGACCAGTAAGGGTTATCGAACGATCCTCCTCGGAAATTAATCTGAGTTCCATTAGGTCTTTGATAACCATACCCCGCCAAATCCCAGCTGACAGGAACATGGAACAATGCAAAAATCGGATTATTTCCATCCTGACCGGTGAAAGGAACATTTCCCCACGATTTATTGTAAGATACATTAACCCCTGCACTAAATTTATCTGTGAATTGGGTGTTTCCGTTAAATCTGAAATTAAATTTCTTATAATCCTGATTCGGTATAATTGAGGCTTGGTTAGAGTATCCCGCCGATACAAAATAATTAGACTTTCCGACACTTTGCTGAGCCGAAATATTATTGGTCGTTGTATACCCTGTCTTCAAATATTGTTTTCTAGGATCGTACGCACGCAAAGTGATATTCTGCGCACCAAGCCCTAATGCCGCACCAGCACCAGCACTTCTAACCGTCTGCCCTACAATCTCAGGCCCCCAAGACAAAGACGTCCCTTCCCCATACACTCCATTTACCCCTTGGGCATACTTTCTCTGATAGTCCGGTAACACCAAAGCATTATCAAACGAAACCTGTGAAGAATATTCAAAAACAGCTTTACCTCCGGAGCTTTTACCTGACTTTGTCGTAATAAGCACTACACCATTAGACCCTCTATTCCCATACAAGACCGCTCCAGAAGCTCCTTTAAGCACTGTTACACTCTCGATGTCATCAGGATTAATATCCGCTATCCTGTTAGGAGATGCTATACCCGTTACCGTATCGGCATTTCCATCGTTCGCATTACTGATAGGAATACCATCGACTACATACAGAGGTTCATTGCTGTTGGTAATCGACTTATTTCCCCCTCGGATAACCAATCTACTCGCTTGTCCAGGAGCCCCTCCTGAAGCCACAACTTGCAACCCCGCTACTTTACCACTCAAGGAGTTCACCATATTCTGAGAAGGTGTAGTCTGCAAATCATCTCCCGATACTTTTGTAGCGGAGTAACCTATCGCTCTGTCACTTTTCTTTATCCCCAAAGCGGTTACCACCACTCCTTCGATTTCTTTTGTTTTGGTTACGGTATCTCTCTTCTGTGCCTCTACCATCGCAAAGGAAGAAGTCAACACCACCGCCAAAACCGTTGTTGTTAGTTTCTTCATATCAAATCAAATTTTTCTATGAAACAAATTTATAAATTTTGTTAAATAAAGCAAGTGTTTTTATTAAAACATCTTAAAAAAATATTAATTTTGAAAAACAAACAATAACAAACCTCAAAAAGCGTTAGAATTTATGGAATTACTAAAAAAGTGGTCAGAAAATTATGTTGAAGCCGGGTGTGACGAAGTAGGAAGAGGTTGTCTTTGCGGGCCGGTAGTAGCTGCCGCCGTTGTTATTGGCGAAGATTTCAACCCCTCCGCCATTAACGATTCCAAAAAACTTAGCTTCAAATCCCGCCAAAAATTGGACGATTACATCCGAAAAAATGCCATTGATTTTGCCATTGCCGAACTCCCACCAGCTTTCATCGACGAACACAATATCCTAAACGCCAGCATACACGCCATGCATTTGGCATTAGACCAACTCCAAGTTCGCCCTGAGTTGATTCTCGTGGACGGTAACCGCTTCCACCCTTACCCCTTCACCCCCCACCAATGCATTGTAAAAGGAGATTCCAAAATACTCAGTATTGCAGCCGCCTCCATTTTAGCCAAAAACCACAGAGACCAACTCATGATCCGATTGCATGAAGAATTTCCCCAATACGGCTGGAACAAAAACATGGGCTATGCCACCAAAACCCACCAGCAGGCACTACGCGAATACGGTCCCACCATCCATCACCGCAAATCGTTTAAACTAATGTACTAAGCCCTCACCAAATGGCCTGAGACTGACATATTTCATTTTTATTTAACCGTCAGAACCAACGATATGCCGTAATTTTGCCTAGTCAAATTTTAAATTCATTACCATTATGTTCGACTGGTTGGGAGCCCTATTGCTTCCCGTGGAAAATCCTAATGTAGCCCAATCCCTCATCTCCATCATGTTTGCCATAGGCTCCGGTATCTTCTTGGGTCGCCTGAAACTCGGGAAAATCACCTTCGGCGTTTCGGCCGTGATGTTTACGGGACTATTTTTGGGGCACTTCGGCTATCGAATTGAGGACTCTATTTTAGATTTCATCCGTGATTTCGGGCTTATTTTATTCGTCTACGGCATCGGTCTTCAGGTCGGGCCGTCCTTCTTTTCCTCTTTCAGAAACGAAGGCTTAAAGTTTAACATCCTCGCCGTATCTACCGTCCTTTTGGGAGGTGCGATTACTTACATCCTATTCCGCGGTACGGGACTAAGCATCGAAAATCTGGTGGGAATCATGAGCGGATCCGTAACCAACACCCCCGGCTTAGGTGCAGCCAAAAACACCATCGAAGAACTGAAAGCCACCCTGCCCGACCGCACGTTTGACGATCCGGCCATCGGCTATGCCATCACTTACCCTTTGGGCGTATTCGGCATTATCGGAACTATCATCCTTGCCAAAATCCTGATGAAAATCGATTCCGTTAAAGAAATGAAGAAATTCAGGATGATGAAAATCAATCGGGAAGAGCCTCTCATCCATAAAAAAATGAGAGTCATAAACCCTGATTTTTTCGGCAAAACCCTTCATCAGACCATTAAGGAAATCGGACACGAAATCGTAATATCCCGCCTAAAACACAGCGGAAGCGAAGCCGTCCACTCGCCCACCCTAGACACCCACCTCAGAGATCGGGACGTGCTAATGATTGTAGGAAAAGAAAGCGACTTGGACGATTTCATTGCTAAAGTCGGACGCCCTTCCACCGATCTGTTCATCGAAAGCGATTCGGATTTGCGCAAAAAAAACATCTTCGTTACCAAACCCTCCGCCGTACACAAAAAACTCTCCGAGTTGGATCTATACAACACCTATGATCTAAAAGTTACCCGTGTTTTCCGAGCCGGAAAAGAAATGATCCCCCGACCCTCCTTAGAATTATTCTACGGAGATATCCTGAGGGTTATCGGCTCCAAAGAAGGCCTCGCCGAAGCCGAAAAAATCATCGGAAACCAAGAGAAAAAACTCATCGAACCCGATTTTCTTTCGCTTTTCGGAGGTCTATTGCTCGGTATCATCCTAGGCTCTATCCCCATTCTGATTCCGGGGCTTCCAATTCCGCTAAAGTTAGGCTTTGCCGCCGGCCCCCTAATCGTAGCACTTTTAATCTCCCGCTACGGAGGCATCTCCTTCATTCATTCTTATTTTAATACCGGCGCCATTTACTTTATGAAGGATTTTGGCATCTGCCTGTTCTTTGCCGCCGTCGGAATACACGCCGGAGAAGGATTCTACGAAAACTTCATCAAATACAACGGCTGGCTCTTCCTGCTCTACGGATGCGCCATTACCTTCATCCCCCTCATCCTAATGGTCATCGTGGGAAGCGTTTTCATGAAAATCAATTTCCTCCAGCTCGCCGGAATCATGAGCGGAAGTTACACCGACCCCGCAGCACTTTCGTTCTCAACCAATTATTTGGACAGCGACGTTCCCATCCAAAGCTACGCCCAAGTCTACCCTTTGGTTACTATTTTCAGGATATTCACGGCAAGTATTTTAATCTTACTGTTAAGCTAACCCTTCACCAAAAAGAAAAAAACGTCCCGAAATTCTCAGGACGTTTTTTTAGCTTCCACAAAAAAAGTCTTTCCTGTTTTCGGAAAGACTCTTGAAAAAGAATTATTTTTTTTCTTCGTTCGCTTCGGGAAAACGATTCAGTGTAAACTCTCTGGAAATCGCAGCTTTCTCGAATTTCAACTTACCGGAAAGCGTTTCAATCACAATACCGTCCTCCTGAATCTGAGCCACACGCCCATGCAACCCCGAGGTCGTCACCACACGGCTTCCCACCTTCAAAGACTCCTGAAATTGTTTTTCCTTTTTCTGTCTGGTCATCTGAGGACGAATCATCACAAAATACATAAAAACGAAAAACACTCCGAACATCAGCAAAGTGGGCATCATATCTCCCGTTGCTTGTAAAAATACTGTAATCATTATTCTATTGGCATTAATTTACTACATTGGCCGAAAAAGTCAATACAATCGGAGCCCTTTCCACATTGGCATAAACCTCCGCTTGTTTGTTCTGCAGGCCGTCGAAATTAGAAGAATCAAACTTCAATACAATTTTCCCTTTTGCTCCAGGCATAATCGGCTCCCGGGTAAACTCCGGCGCCGTGCATCCGCATCCGGGCTTCACTTCGGAAATTATCAAAGGATTCTCCCCCGTATTCGTCACCTCGTAAACATGCTCTACCGAAGTGCCTTTTTTAACATCCTTGAAATCCCAATGGCTTTCCGAAAGCGCCAAAGAGGTCATCGGTTTGTCCTGAGCCGCATGAACCAAATCATCCTGAGCCTCCGCATGAAGATGCGCTTCCAAAGCATTTCCCTCAACCTCCAAACGGTCTGCGGATTCGTTTTTACCACCGCAAGAGGCCAGCAAAATCGCTCCCACAGCCCCCATCAAAATTATTTTTTTCATTTTTGTTTATATTTTAGTTTATTCGGTTCGTATCCTTAGAGTATTTGTCCAATATCCCGTTGATAAACACGTTAGACTTATCGGTAGAAAACACCTTGGAAATCTCCACGTACTCATTAATAATAATACGCGATGCCGTTTGCGGAAAAAAATCAAACTCTGTAATACCAGCCACCAAAATCACCCGATCCATCAAAGAAACCCGATCCAAATCCCAATTCTGCAACCGCTCTTCCACCTTCTTCTCCGCTTCCTCCCAATAGCGCACAGATTCCCAAAGCAATTTCTTGGCAAAAAGGCGATCCTGCTCGTCCTTAATCATCTTAATCAGAGTATGGCTGGGCTCCTCCTCTTTCATAAACCCAATGGTTTTCTGCACCATCGAATTCGAAATATGAAAATCGTCCGCCCAACTGATCTCCTTTTCTTCAAGAAGGTCATGAAAATCTTCATTCTCCGCCACATAGCGCAAAAACAACTTCCCGATAAATTTTTGATCTTCCTCAAAAGAATCCTCCGCACTCGCCATATAGTCCTGATAGCGTTTCCCCGCCTTTATCCGCTGGAACGTCTTGACCAAAAGATCGTCATGCAAATCCCATTTCAACTGTTTGTAACGGGACGTGAAAGAAAGACGCTCGGCATTCTCTTCCAATTTCGTTAAAACCCGGTTGCGAACAAATTTCGGATTAGGATTCAAATCCTCCTCGGTTTTGATGAACTTCTGCTTCCCGATTTCGATTTGCTGCTCGGCCAAATCCTTCAGAGCCACCAAAAAATTAAGCTGATAAACATACAGGTTATAAATCTTCTCGATCCCTGCAAGCATATTTTTTTCCAGAACTTCATATTGTACCGGATTCTGGCGGTAAGAATAAAGCGTCTCCACCACCTTTTCACGAATTTGTCTTCTTCCTAACATTCAAAGAACTTTTGTTTCGGCAAAGATAGGGAAAAATGTCGGAAGACGGAAGCCCCCAACCCAACAAAGCCATTCGTCGCACCTTCCTCTCCGTGCAATCCAAAAATTGGTTATTTTTGCATCATCAATGAAAGCCCTAAAAACCTTAAACCCTTATTTCTGGAAACACAAGACCCTTCTGTTTTGGGGATTCTTATTTATTGTGGCCAGTAATTTTTTCAATATTTTCAAAGTTCAGTTCGTCGGCCAATCCGTGGACGAAATCGCAAGCCATCAAACTTTTGGATTTAACAAGCAAGTCCTAATTAATGTAGGCATCATCGTTGTTTCTTCACTTCTCACCGGGCTATTCACCTTCATGATGCGCCAAACCATCATCGTGGCTTCCCGACGAATCGAATACGAACTGAAAAACAAAATCTACCGCCACTATCAGGCACTTTCCCTAACCGATTACAAAACAACCTCCATCGGCGATCTGATGAACCGACTGAGCGAAGACGTGGTCGCTGTAAGAATGTATTTGGGGCCCGGCGTAATGTACGTCGCCAACCTCATTATCCTATTGACCATCACCGGTATTTACATGCTGAAAACCGATGTGGAAATGACCCTGTGGACCCTCCTTCCCCTGCCCTTACTTTCTTTTACCATCTACAAGGTCAGTTCCATCATCAATAAAAAGTCCAAAACGATGCAGAAAAGCCAGTCGGCCATATCCACCTTTGTGCAAGACAGCTTTTCGGGCATCCGAATCATAAAATTCTTCGCCAAAGAAGCCTATATCGAACACAATTACAAACAAAAGGTCGGCAACTACCAAGACAAAGCCTTAGATTTAGCCAAAACCGAAGCCTATTTCTTCACCATCATCCTTTTGGTGATCGGTCTATTGAATGTAGCCATTCTGATGATCGGCGGTCAAAAATACCTTGCCGGAGAAATTTCCGTGGGAAAAATTGCCGATTTCTTCATGTACATCAACATCCTGATTTGGCCTTTTTCCATGGTCGGATGGGTTACGTCCGTCAATCAACGTGCCGCCGCCTCCATGGCTCGAATCAATGAATTTTTGGATAAAAAATCCGACATCGTCAACCCTTGCAACGACCTCTACCCCATTACCGGAGAAATTGAATTCCAAAACGTTTCCTACACCTACCCCAACACCGGAATAAAAGCCTTAGACCAACTGAGCTTCAAAGTCGGTGCAGGCGAAACCTTAGCCATCATGGGAAAAACCGGAAGCGGAAAAACCACCATTGCCCTGCTCCTCGCCCGCTTAATCGACCCCACCGAAGGACGCATTCTTATCGACGGAAAAGACCTAAAACACCATAACCTAAGCCTCTACCGCCGCTCCTTAGGCTACATCCCGCAAGAAAGCTACTTGTTTTCCGACACCATCGAAAACAATATCGGCTTTGCCGTAGACCACCCCACTAAAGAGCAAATCGTAGAAGCCGCACAAAAAGCCGACGTTCATAAAAACATCATCGGCTTCAAAGACCAATACCAAACCCTGGTCGGCGAACGAGGCGTAATGCTTTCCGGAGGACAAAAACAGAGAATCTGCATCGCCAGAGCCCTCATTAAGCACCCTAACATCCTCATTTTTGACGACAGTCTTTCCGCTTTGGACACCGAAACGGAAGAAAACATCCTCAAAAACATCGAAAAAGACCTGAAAAAATGCACCTCCATCCTTATTACCCATCGTGAAAGCACCGCAAAAAAAGCCGACAAAATACTAAAAATCAAATAATTAAGAAAAAACACCCATTTAACCTCTATTCTTAAATCGTTAAAAATAGACTTTAAAACAAGAGTTTATCAAAATTTTATTTGTCGATTTAAAGATTTCTTTTATATTTGTTTTCAACAAGATTTCTAAAAAAAACATCGTACAATGAGTGATTACAAGGAGCGCCACGAGAATGAAATATTCACAAAGGTGCTAAAAGCAGGACGAAGAACGTATTTTTTTGACGTGCGCGAAACTAAAGCAGGGGATTATTACCTTACGATTACCGAAAGTAAAAAGAACTTCGGGGAGAATGGCGAGGCATCGTTCGAAAAGCACAAAATCTATCTCTACAAAGAAGACTTTAAGGCTTTTCAGGATATGTTCAGTGAATCAACAGAATTCATCATCAACGAAAAAGGCGAAGACGTCATTTCCGAAAAACACGACAAGGACTTCAGATCTCGTTCTTATACGATAGAGTCCGACGAAGAATTCTAAATTGATTTAGAAAATAAAAAAGCCGCAAAACTAACTGTTGCGGCTTTTTTTATTTCACCCTCCCAAAACCGTTAGAACGCATAACCGAACTTAAAACCCAAGCCCGGCATAAGCATCGCATTACCTTCCACCAAATTAAACCCTACCCCAAAACCTACATGATAAGTAAACGTAAAATGCCGATCCAAAGGCAATTGCTGACCAAACACCACATGATTCAGCAATACCCCGTCGCTTATTTCCCCATTTAGAACCAAACGATTATTAAGCCCCACAAAAGATCCCGCATTGTTAATCAAACGACGCCCTTTCTCTGCCCTGCGTTCACGACTGACGTAATAGCGCCACTGGGTTTGCAAATAAGGCGAAAAATAAGAATTCAAAGAAGTCCACCCCACTCTATAAGAATAAAGACCATCCTCAATCTGATGAATCCCTCCCACTCCAAAAGAAACTTCCAACAACCCTTTCTCCTTAGACAAAGGCACTTCGTAGGCCGCATTAGCATTCAATAACCCAGCCTCCACTTTGAACAAAGATTGCAACTTTTCCGTATTGGAAGAAAGCTCCTGCCCGTAAGCCACCAAAGGCAACAAGGATAAAATAGTTAAAATTCGTTTCATGTTTTATTGTTTTTTCTAAAGTTCCAAAAGTAAAAAAAAAACGTCCACAAAGCGAATAAATCTTGCATTTCTAAGTTTTATCGTATTTTTACGCCTCGAAAAAACAGTCGTCATGTCGCTTGAAATCATCAATCTCACCAAAACCTTCGGAGAACAAACCGCATTGGACCAAATCAATCTGAGTCTCGAAAAAAATGAAATCGTCGGACTCCTCGGCCCCAACGGCGCAGGAAAATCAACCCTGATGAAATCCATCGTCGGCGCACTGAAAATTGACCAAGGCGAAATAATCTTCAACGGAAAAAACATCGAAGAAAACCCTTTAGAATGTAAAAAAAACATGGGTTTTTTACCTGAAAACAACCCGCTCTACACAGACATGTACGTAACCGAAGCCCTCCGTTTCGTCGCCAATCTCCATCAAATAACCCCCGCCAAAATTCCTCTCTTACTGGAAACCGTAGGCCTTACTCCCGAAAGCGGAAAAAAAATCAAGCACCTCTCCAAAGGGTATAAACAAAGAGTCGGTCTTGCCCAAGCCATCCTTCACGAGCCCGACCTGCTGATTTTGGACGAACCCACCAACGGACTGGACCCCAACCAAATCGTGGAAATCCGAAACGTCATCAAAACCATAGGAAAAGAAAAAACCGTACTGCTCTCCACCCACCTCATGCAGGAAGTCGAAGCCTTATGTTCCAGGGTTATCCTCATCAACAAGGGCCGCATCATTCAAAACGCCCCCATCGAAGCGTTTAAAGGAAAATTCAAAAGTTTAGAAGAAGCCTTCCAATATTACACTTCCTAAAGCGAAAGCGCCATCATCCGATAATAATTCCAAGCCGCTACGAAAACCCCCGCTGTTTCCGTCCTAAGACGCTGGTTACCCAACTGCACCGCTCTTATGCCTTTAGTCGTAAGCATTTCGATTTCTCTCGGACTGAAATCCCCTTCGGGCCCGATGAGGAACGTCATCGCCTCCATTGCAGGAATCGCCTCCAGCCCCACCCTTTCAAACGCCGCATCACAATGTGCAACAAACGTAGACTCCGGTAACGCCGTCGCCACAAAATCCGCAAGCTTAACCATCGGATTGAGCTTCGGAAAATGAAATCGACCAGACTGCTTGGATGCCGAAACGACTTGCTTCTGAATCCGCTCCAAATTCACAGCCTTGCGCTCCGATTGTTCGGTGAGCAGAAACGTAATTTCCGAAACCCCCAACTCCGTAGCTTTTTCAACAAAAAACTCCGTTCGGTCGATATTCTTCGTCGGAGCCAAAGCCACATGAAGCCGACGAGAAAAATCCGCAAGCCCCGTCTCTACATTCAAAGGTTCCAAAGCCGCTTTTTTCCCCTCAACCCTCAAAGTTCCCGTCGCTAAATTCCCCCGCCCGTCGGTAAGCTGAATCACTTCGCCATCCTTCATGCGCAAAACCTTCAGAAGATGCTGCTGCTCCTCGGAATGAATCCGTATCTCCGGAAAAATTTCCCCGTAAAATAATTTCATGCTGTTACTTTCGACTTATTGGGTATTTTCTCGCCCCGAAAAATCGGCTTCCAAATCGTATCTCGCCGAAGCGGAGACCGATAAATCCGAAAAAATCCCCCGTTCGTATTTAAGTTGAGCCACCATAGCGATCATCGCCGCATTATCGGTAGTGTATTCAAATTTCGGTATATAGATGGACCACCCTCGTTCCTGCTGCCTCTTTTTCATCGCCTCCCTCAATGCCGAATTCGCCGAAACCCCACCGGCAATCGCCACCTCTCGAATCCCATAAGCCTCGGACGCCTTAACCAATTTATCCATAAGGGTTTCGACAATGGTATACTGCACAGAAGCACACAAATCGGCCAAGTGCTCCTCCACAAAGTTCGGGTTTTGCTTTAACTGTTTCTGAATAAAATACAGCACCGAAGTTTTAATCCCACTAAAAGAATAATCATACCCTTCCACCTTGGGACGGCTGAACGAAAAAGCATTCGGGTTGCCCTCCTTGGCCAAACGGTCGATAATCGGCCCCGCAGGGTAATCCAATGCAAAAAGTTTCCCAATCTTATCAAAGGCTTCCCCCGCCGCATCGTCGATGGTTTTACCAATGATTTCCATCTCAAAATAATCCTTGACCAAAACAATCATCGTGTGCCCGCCACTCACCGTAAGGCACAAAAAAGGAAAGCGGGGAGGCACAGGATTTGCATCCTCAATGAAATGCGCCAAAATATGCGCCTGCAGGTGATTAACCTCTATCAAGGGAACCCCCAGACTCATGGCTAAAGATTTAGCAAACGAAGTCCCCACCAATAACGACCCCAGCAAGCCAGGGCCACGGGTAAAGCCTATTGCAGAAAGATCACTTTGTTGTATATTTGCCTTCACTAAGGCCTGATGGACAACGGGAATAATGTTTTGTTGATGGGCACGGGAGGCTAACTCCGGCACTACACCGCCGTAGTCGTTATGAATAGCCTGACCCGCCGCTATATTGGAGAGAATCTTATTCCCCCGGATTACGGCTGCAGAAGTATCGTCGCAAGACGATTCAATACCCAATATTATTGTAGACTCGCTCATTAGAATGGCAAATTTAGAGAATAATAACGAAAACCAAAATAATAAATCTCTACCCGGACAGATCGGCCAATCCGTAAAAAAAGGAGTGGAAAACCTACAAGACACCCTGAAAGATGCTGCCGGACTTGCCAAAGATGCCGTAAACCACCCCGTGGAAACCGCAGAAGAATTCGTGGAGCAAGCCGCCAAAGACGTTACCAGCCTGAAATGGTGGGCCAAGATCCTACTTTATTTTTTTTGGATCAGCCTTGCACTCATTGCCACCGCCGTGCTAATCGTCAATCTGAACCCCACCAAACAATGGGCCGCCAAACAAGCCCTGGAAATCTTAAACCAAGATTTTAAAGCCAAAATGACCACCGAAAGCATCCATGTCGATTATTTCGGGGACGTTACCATCAAAGGCCTTAAAATAAAGGACGAAAGGGATTTAGATTTTATAAAAGTGAAGGAATTTCGCGCCAATTCCGATTGGTTCCGACTGGTAAGCAGTGCCTTATCCCCCTCCAGCAATTCCCTGAGTTTCAACTCCCTCGTTTTGGACAACGCCGACATTAAAATCATCACCTACAAAGGCGATAGTATTTCCAATTTCATCAAATACATCGGCAATTTCGAAAGCGATAAACCCGCCGATCCTAAACGAAACCCCTTTCAACTCAACGCCAGAGTACACCTCATCAATTCCAAAGTAAGCATCGTTAACCAAAACAAAAGCGGAGACCAAGGCCGATGGCTGCAAGCCGACCGACTCAACCTTGTCGCCCCCTCCGTAAAAATTAACGGAAGTAACGTTTCCGCCCAAGTGAACAACTTTTCCTTTCACACCAAACGATGGGGAAAATCCCATTTCGTGGAAACCTTCTCAGGCGAAATTGCACTAACCAAAGAGTTTTTAGCCCTGAAAGATCTTACATTCAATACCGATCATTCTCTTCTCCAAGGCAACTTAAAATTCCTGTTGAACCCCAAAACCAAATGGCAAGATTTCAACAACAAAGTCCGATGGGAACTCACCCTTAAGCAAGGCAGCCAAATCAGCGGCTACGACCTGAGCTATTTCATGACCCAATGGGACAACCACACGCCCCTCAATATTTCGGGAACCATGCGAGGCCCTCTAAACCGCTTTACGCTAAATAATTTTGTCATCGGAAACCGAGACGTCAGCATCGCTACTTCCGCCATGCGAATGAACCATCTCTTGGACGGCCAGTTCGTTATCGAAACCAACCATCTGAACACCGATTTCACCTATAAAGATTTAAAGGCCATGCTCCCGTCTTTCATCTCGAAGAAAATGAAAAACTTTGCCGACGATTTCGGGAGACTTCGCTATAACGGTGCCTTACACCTTACCCCAAAACAAATCACCATCCCAAAAGCTCAGTTGATTACAGGGGTTGGAAAGGCCGAAATAAAGCAATTCCGACTCTCCGACTACAGCACACCACTCCCCAAATACAAAGGCTACGTGGAGGTCGAAAACCTCAATGCCGCAACCATTACCAAAATGCCTCAGGTAGGTCTTATCTCCGGAAATTTCCAACTGGATGGGCAAAGCTTCGATCTCGAACGCATGAAAATTGAAACCCGTTCCGAAATCAAAAGCATCGAAATCCTGGGAAAAACCATCCGCAACCTCCGCCTCAACGGTCTGCTAAATGAAAAAACCTATCAAGGTCATATCGCCGTAAACGACCCTCAGGCCGTTGCCGAGTTCAACGGATTTATCAACTTCAAAACCGCCCACCTGATTGCCGATGTCTCCGCAGACATTCGCCACCTGAACCTGAATTATTTCGCCTCCAAACCGGGAAATCAAACCTTTAGTGGAAAAATCGACGGGCAAATTTCGCTTTCCAACCTCAACGACCTCTATTTGGACACTGCCCTGAACGACATCCGCTTCGCTTCGGAAGGCCGATCTTACCGTCTTCCCCAAGCGCATACCAAGGTCTACTTCGCCAACGGAAACCGAATCGTAGAAGTCCTCGCCCCACAAGCCCTTAACGGACGAATCGCCGGACAATACCAACTGGAGGATCTTTCCGGAATGCTCAGCAACGCCCTAAACAAAATTCTCATAGGCCCTTCTCCAAAAAAGATATACCGAAACCAAAATTTCAACATCGAACTGGAAGTGCACCAAGAACTGGTCAACTATTTTCTTCCCGAAATAAAAATCCCCCACGGAGCCACCGTTTCAGGAACCTACGAAGGAAGTACCAACCAGTTGGCCCTGAACCTCGACACCGCTAAACTCATCTACCTCCTCCGCAAAACAGAACAGATTACGGAAGCCGACCGCGAATTGGCCGCTAAAAACCCTCTTTATAAAATCCCCAAAGAAGGCCGCCAATCCTTGGACAGCTTAACCGCCGAAAATCTGACCCTAAAAATTAATACCGCTAACGCCGAAGAGCAAATTTTTGCCCGAATCAATCGCATGCATTATCAACAAAACATCCTGAAAGACATTGTATTGACCGGGCGAAACGAAAACAACCATACGCTTCATTTCTCCACCTCATTTCTTCACGGCTCCCCCGAAGACGAAAAAAGAAAAAATCTGAAAAGCTACGCCCTAAATTTCAACCAAACCACCAACGCCCAAGGCGACTACCTCTTCCGTTTTGCACCGACAGAAATCAATTTCAATAATGTCGCATGGAAAGTAGATACTGACGAAGCATTAAATCATTCCATCACCTATCGTAAAAAATCGGGCGATTTCATCCTTCACAACCTTCGCTTCTTCTCCGGCGAAAGCTCCCTTTTGATTTCGGAAGCAAGATTTAAATCCGGAAAAGATTTTCACGCCGAAGGGCAAATACAGCAATTCCAAATCGGCAAACTCTTGGAAATGCAGCAAGGCGGTAACAGCATGGCCCTTAGCGGCATAGCTAACGGCGCTTTTAACCTGACCATGAAAGGCAATAACCTGGAACCGTTGGTCGATTTGAAAGTAGACCAAATCACCATGAACGGAAAAGCCATGGGCGACATCACCCTAAAGGCCAAGAACAGCCCTTCACCCAATGTTTTCGACATCGAAGGTGTCGTGGCTTCCACCGGAATTCTAGGGCGAAACAACCTTCACGTGACCGGTACCGTCAATAACAACACCAGCACGCCGACTTTGGACATCAAAGCCGACATGAAGGATTTCGATCTCGCCTTCTCTCAGGAGTTCGTCAAAAGCGTCTTTGGAAACCTGAGAGGGAAAGCCAGCGGAATTCTCAGTATTTCCGGGCCCATTAACGACATCGATTACAGCGGGGATATCGATTTGAAAAATTTTGGTTTAAAACTCAATTTCATCGGCGTCGATTACACCTTTGAAGACACGACCATCGCTCTATCCAAAGGTCGGGCAATTCTCAACAACATCCGGGTGAAAGACGGAAGAGAAACCTCCAGCGGAAGTATTTCCGGGGTAATCGACTTTGAAACGCTGGCCTCCATGGCTGTCAACCTCATCATGAGGGCTGACAATCTGATGGTTTTAAACACCCAGCAAAAAGATTTCGACCTATTTTGGGGCCGCGTCTACGGGCAGGGTAACCTTTATGTTTCGGGCCCCGTGTCGGGACTCACCATTGCCACGGACTTAAACGACCCCTTCAGAGCCCTCAACAATAGTATGTTTACGTTTAATGCGGGCTCCACCTCCGGCGTCGACGAATTCAAAATGCTCCGCTTCCTAAGAGAAGACGAAGAGGGGAAAGTCACCGCCGAAAACCGAAAAAAAACAGGAGTCAATATGACCTTGGATTTTAACATCGCCGTAGACAAAGGCACCACCGTAAACGTCGCTCTTCCCGAAAATGTAGGAAGCATCAGCGTACGGGGACAAGCCAACCCTCTTCGCTTCCGGATGTTCCCGAACGGAAACATCGCCATGAACGGCAGCTACCACGTGGACAACGGCACTTTTGTTTCCCAGGCCATTCTGGAAAGAACCTTCCAAATCCAAAGCGGAAGCCTAATGCGGTGGGACGGGGACGCCATGACGCCAGAACTCGGCATCAAGGCCAACTATATGCGAGCCGTAACCAACGCCGGCCAATACTTAGGCACCACTCTGCCACCTGTGAACATTCTGCTTTCCGTGGACATCACCGGAACACTAAACGACCCCAAAATCGCATTGGGAATTGACGCCCCCGACCTCTCCAGCCAACTAAAAGAAACCCTAAACAATAAAATGATTAACGAAGACGAAAAAGTCATCCAATTCGGCTCCGTCCTCGTTCTCAACTCCTTTAATGTTCAAAATGCATCCAGCTTCGACACCAATCTTACCAATACCCTGGAAAACTCCGGCTACAATATGCTGTTTAAGCAATTGGGCTCCGTCCTTAATACCATCAGTAACGAATTTCAGGTCGATTTGAACTACCTAAAAGGAGATGTCGCCTCCAATACCGGAGATCGGGCCAACGCCAGCGTCAGCTTCTCCCTTTCCCCAAGAGTCACCGTAAAGACGGGACTTGGAGTGCCGATTTCAGGCGGAAGCCAAACCACCGACTACAACTACCTTTCCGGAGAAGGCATCATCGAATACGATTGGAGTAAGAAAAACGACAAAACCCGCCTCCTAAGAGTCTACTCCAAACCAAGCAACATCGGACTGGTCGCTGGAAACGCAGGAAACACCGCCGCCAACCAAAGCTATGGCCTAGGGGTGGTTTACGGAAAAAGCTTCAACACCATCTTCCGAAGAAAAAAGAAAAAAAAGACCTCATCCCCTTCTTCTGCGGTAATCGACTCTGCAAAAGTCGATTCCGTACGGTAATTTCCGCCGCCGCCCTTTCCGAATTCCGTTAAATAATGTTAATCCGCAATGAAGGTTTCGTAGTAATCTTTTTTTTTTATAATTTTGCGAAAAATTACAAAGATTTTTTATTAATTCTACATTTCAATAAAAAAATGAACTATCAACTTGATGAAATAGACAAAAAGATTTTGGATTTCTTAGTGGAAAACACCCGTATGCCCTTTACGGAAATCGCAAAACAAATGGATGTATCCGCCGGAACCATCCACGTCAGAGTAAAGAAAATGGAAGATGCCGGTATCATCTTAGGCTCTTCGTTAACCATTGATTACGGAAAACTGGACTACCATTTTACCGCTTTCATCGGAATCCTGCTTACCAAGTCCAACAGAACGCAGGAGGTGCTAAAAGAACTCGCAGCCATTCCGAACGTGGTCGAAGCCAGCGTTATCTCCGGGAAATACAATATTTTCTGTAAAGTGAGAGCAAGAAACACCGAAGACGCCAAACGAATCATCTATCAGATTGACGACATCCAAGACGTGATGCACACCGAAAGTATGATCAGTATGGAAGAATACCTAAGCGACAAAAACCGATTGATCAAAGCAATTTCGATCTAATATCAAACCTCTTTTTTAAAAATCTAAAGAATAAACTTATGAATCTATTCATAAGTTTATTTATTTTTACACAATGGAAAACGCTTACTTCAAAGACGAAAGCCCAAAGAAAGGCTCGGGCTTTATTGCCGCCATTATTGCCCTTATTTTATTTACCATCATGGGCATTGGCATCGACATCGACCAATACCTCCAAACCAAAGACCAAGACCTTACAATTCCGCTTTGGTATTTTTACCTTATTTTCAGTGTGGATGCCGCTCTTATTCTTGCCGTGATTTTAATTTATGTCTACCGAAAAGCCGGGGTACTCTTATTCCCAATCGCCATGGCCTTGCACTTTTTCTTTCATCTTTATTATTTAGACACCTTCCTTTACTCCGATGTAACAGGACTATTCGTCTTTGTGGGAGGACTATTGGCCATTCTTCCCAAATGGCAGTTTTTTAAATAGTCGGCTCCTTTCGGCTTAATTGTTTACGCAGCGTGTCTTATTTCCTAAGATTCGCTGTTTTTTTGAAGTCTTGATGTTTTTTAACCAAAAGGGAACAAAAATTCTCCCAATAATGACTTTTCACAGCATCCCCTCAGCTCAAAAAACAAAATATTACTTTTTAGCTCTCTCCGAAAATCGCTTTTAGATCTCATTTAAACCTTTGGGCTAAATTTTCGCCCCCGAAAGAAAGAGGCAACAAATTACTAAAATGTAAAACCAATAATGCTTAAATTTGCGGTTTAAAATTTCGACCCACGATGAGTAAAGTAAGAGTGCGTTTTGCACCAAGTCCTACAGGCCCGCTCCATTTAGGAGGCGTAAGAACGGCGTTATACGATTACCTCTTTGCCAAAAACCAAGGCGGTGATTTCATACTCAGAATCGAAGACACCGATACCGCAAGATACGTAGAGGGCGCCGAAGACTATATCATGGAAGCCCTGCAATGGTGCGGCATTATCCCCGACGAAAGTCCGGTTCACGGAGGCCCGTACGGCCCTTACCGCCAATCCGAAAGAAGAGCCATCTACGAGCGATACACCCGTCAAATTTTGGAAACGGATTATGCCTATATCGCTTTCGATACACCCGAAGAACTAGAAGCCATTCGCCAAGAATACGAAGCCAAAGGTGAGGTTTTCTCATACAATTCGCTAACCCGGCAAAGGCTAAAAAACAGCATCGCCCTGTCCGAAGACGAAGTAAAGGCTTTATTGGAAGTCCAAACGCCCTTTGTGGTGAGATTCAAAATGCCAATGGATCGCATTTTGAATTTGGAAGATCTCATTCGGGGCAATTTCTCCATCAACACCAATACACTGGATGATAAAGTCTTGGTAAAGAACGACGGAATGCCCACCTACCACTTCGCGAACATCATCGACGATCACGAAATGAAGATTTCCCACGTCATACGCGGTGAAGAATGGCTGCCTTCCATGGGACTCCACGTCCTGCTTTACGAAGCCATGGGATGGCAAGCGCCTCAATTTGCCCACCTTTCTCTGATTTTAAAACCCGAAGGCAAAGGAAAGCTCAGCAAAAGAGACGGCGATAAATTCGGATTCCCTGTGTTCCCGCTTAACTTTACCGACCCTCAAACCGGGCAGGTTTCCCAAGGCTACAAAGAAGCCGGCTATTTGCCCCAAGCCTTTATCAACTTTTTGGCTCTATTGGGCTGGACCCCTTCGGGCGAACGCGAAATTTTGAGCCTTGAAGAAATGGTAAAAGATTTCGATTTAAACAAAGTTCACAAAGCCGGAGCAAGATTCAGCAAGGAAAAAGCCGAATGGTTTAATCATGAATACCTAAAAGCTCTTCCTGACCAAGAAATCCTAACGCTGCTCAAGCCCCATCTCCCCGCTTCCCAATCGGCCTTAACCGACGAAAAAATACTTCGGATCATCGGACTGATGAAAGAACGGGCCACATTCCCTGCCGACATCTACCACCACGGAAAATTCTTCTTTGAAGCACCTTCCAACTATGATGAAAAAGCAGTAAAAAAAGCTTGGAACGAAACCACGGCCGGCATCATGTCCCAATTGGCAGAGAAATTATCCGCCAAAGAAGGCGATTTTTCTTCCGAGTCGCTGAAGGAAACCTTGCACCATTTTGCCGAAGAACACCATTTGGGCATGGGAAAAGTAATGATGCCCCTTCGTTTGGCACTTGTAGGAGAGCTCAAAGGCCCCGATGTACCAGACATTTTGGAACTGATCGGCCCAGCCGAAGCCATTACCCGAATAAAAAATGCAGTCTCCCGCATCGGATAATCCGTCATTAATTATTATATTTGGGTCTGTTATAACCGTTTTGAAAAACTATCAATGGAATATTTAGAATTCGAACTTCCCATCAAGGATCTCATGGAGCAATACCAAACCTGTTCGCTCGTGGGAGAAGAAAGCGGCGTGGACATGAAACTCGCCTGCAGCCAGATTGAGGATAAAATCATTAAAACCAAACAAGAAATATACGGGAATCTAACCCCTTGGCAAACCGTACAACTCTCTCGCCATCCGGATCGTCCCTATACGCTGGACTTCATCAACGGAATCACCGATAAAGATTCGTTCTTGGAACTTCACGGCGATCGAGCCTTCGGCGACGACCACGCCATGGTAGGAGGTTTGGCCAAAATTGACGGGCAATCCGTCATGATCATCGGTACCCAAAAAGGACGGACAACCAAAGAACGCCAACTCCGCCGCTTCGGAATGCCCAGCCCCGAAGGCTACCGAAAAGCCCTCCGGTTAATGAAACTCGCAGAAAAGTTCCGAATTCCGGTTATCACGTTTGTGGACACGCCCGGAGCTTACCCCGGATTGGAGGCCGAAGAACGCGGACAAGGAGAAGCCATCGCACGCAACATCTACGAAATGACCCAGCTAAAAACACCGATTTTCACCTATATCATCGGGGAAGGAGCCAGCGGAGGCGCTTTGGGTATCGGCGTTGGAAACAAAGTTTACATGCTTCAATACACTTGGTATTCGGTTATCGCTCCCGAGAGCTGCTCGTCCATCCTTTGGCGAAATTGGAACCACAAGGAAGATGCCGCCAATGCATTGAAATTAACCCCTAACGACATGCTGAAAAACAAACTCATCGACGGTATTGTGGAAGAGCCTTTGGGTGGCGCCCAATACGACCCTCAAGCCGCCTATTTAAACGTGAAGCAAAACATCCTTCACAACATCAGCGCGTTCAGCAAGTTTTCCGAAAAAGAACTCGTCGATCAAAGACAAGAAAAATTCATCAATATGGGCGTTTTTAAAGGCTAAGCCGCTAAAACCGCTAAACAAGAAGCGCCGCCTCCGTAAAGGAGGCGGCGCTTCTTTTCATCCCATCCAAATCAGAACACCCCGATATAATGATTCCCCGCTTTATTCACCAGTTTGGCACCTTGGGTAACCGCTCCGGTCTTTCGATTAAGAATATACAAACGGCCATCCTTTCCCGTAGGTGTTACCGCCACATAAAGCTCATCCCCCACCACAACAAAACCTTGGTACTGCCCGAAAGAAAGTGATGCTTCGTAAGGAAGCCCCTCCACTCTTGAAGCCGTCCTCGCCTTAAGATCCACCCGAGCCAAAAAGCCCTGACCATTCGCCCCCGAATGAGTATAAGCCACATAAGCAATCCCATCGCCCACATAACGCCAAGCATCCACATAAGAGCCCGTCACCCCCAATGCCGCATCCAAACTGAAAACATAGCTGTTATCATAATCATTGTTTTGATTAATCCGAAGAATATGCGCCCCGTTCGTCCCCCGCTGCGTAGCCTGGTAAATTGTCCCGTCCGTTCCTAAGAAAGCATTAAAACTCCGATAACCACTGGTATCTCCATTATCAACCGTCGAAGTAATCACCTTAGGATTTTCCAAAGACGGGTAATCGACCACCACCGATTTGCTCCCCAACCGAACAAAACCACTTTCGTTTGCTCCCGTTGCAGGGTTGGTTTTTCTCATCCACGTTCCAATAATCAGCTTGTTGCCAGCCTTGTTCAGCACCGATGCATCCAAACGAAAAATATGATGCCCTTGCTTTTCCTCCGCTTCACTCAACGGAATTTCATATTGTTTATAGCGTGTAATTTGGGGATCCACCAAATCCAACGCAAGCACCGTGGCCAAGCCTCTAGTATAAAGGTATTGATTGGACGCATCTTGCTTAACAACAGGCGTCGTTACGTTAACCGCAACCCCCGTACGGTCGTTATCGAAGAGCTTATTCCACCGAGGAGAGGTCCCCGCATATTGGGAAATATTAACCGTAGCCCCGGTTTGGGTAAAGTTGTTTTTTCCACCAACCGCATACTTCATAAACGTCCCTCCATTATCGCCCGTATAAGCAATATTAAACAAGGTTTTTCCGTCTTCAGACGATTGCAACCGCGCCGTTCTGTTTGATAAAACCCTCACACCATCGTCATAAACATTAATGGAAAAATCCGGATTTTTCGCTTCTTCCAACGAAACAGAGTACACCATCGTCCCTCCGTTTCCATCTCCGGGATTAGTTTGCATCAATGCTCCCGCCACCGTAATCGTACGCGTCTCGGCCAATACCGGCTCAACCACAGGAGAATCATTCTCGCTACTGCAGCTCGTTAAACCAGGCACTAAAGATACTGCTGCCGATAAAACCAGCAGTTTAAAAAAACGTCTTTTCATTTTTAAAAGGTTTTTAGTTAAATTTATTAATGGTATAATTCAGTTTAAGATAAAAAGCCCTTCCGGGTTTCTGTACGGCATAATTGTCAAAAGCCTGAGCATTAAGAAGATTTCTCACATCAAAACTCGCCACAAAACGGCGGCTCGGAAAAGCATAACTCACCCCAAAGTCGTGAATCAATTGATCGGGAGTAAAAGTAGACCCTCTTTGCCAAGTATTCTCAAAAGCCTTCGTGTAGGAAAAATTATAATTGAAGTGCATCTCGCCTCCTTTCGACAAAAAATCCCGCAGCCCATATTGAACATTCGCATTTGCCGTCAAAAAAGGTTCGTTGGGAATTTGACGGTTGTAATAATCCAACACCCTCCCATGTTGGTCGTATTTCAGTTTGTAAAGCGTGTTAAACCTCGAAACATTGAACAAAACAGCCAAACTTCTTTTAAAACGATACCCCAACTCCGCCTCGAAACCCTTAGACTGCGTTCGCCCCAAATTTTCCAAAGGATTGGTCTGAATCGCATCATTGATCCGGTCATTGATTCTCACCACAATCTTATCCTGCGTATCACGCAAAAAACCGCCCCCCGAAACCGAAATCGAATGCGCCCCAATACGGTAAGGCCCCCATTTGACTCCAAGATTAAAGTTTTTACTAATCTCCGGCTTCAAATGAAAATTACTCGTAAGGTTATCCCCCGCATTACCGAATATCTCGCTGTCATTGGGCAACCTCACTGCCCTCTCCGCCGATCCCAAAAGAACCACCCCATCCGCCAAAAGAAAAGACGACGCCAAACCATAACCGTAAGTCGAAAACACCCCTTCATCACGAACCAAAGTCACCCGATTGCTGCCACCTTCTGCCACCACCACAGGATCGGTCTTAACAATCCGCTGACGGTAATACTTACCGAACGCGTTGGTCTTTAACTTTTGTTTCAACGCCCGAAGCTCATAGCTTAATGCCCATATCTGTTTGGAAAGATCTCTGGGTTTAACATAAGTATTCTCCAAAACCGTCCTAAGTTCATCGTAATCATCCCGATCCAAAGCATAATACAAATGGTTAAGCGTAAGCAAGTGATTCTCCCCCAAACGCTGCCCCAGTGAAACACGAGAAGTATAGGTTTTCCTGAGATTATGTTCTACCGTAGGCCGTCCTTGCTGTGCCCCATTCGGCGTACGTATAGGACGCCCGTCCAACCCCAATGCCAACTCCCCATTCCAATTATAGTTCCAACGAACCGTATCATTAACAATCGTTTTACTATCTCCATAAACCCCATTAAACTTAACCTCCATTCCCTTGAACAAAAAATTCCGTTTATGGTAATCCACCCCCAAAGCACGAGACTGAGACTCCGTAAAGCGTCCCTTGTAAGGTCGGGTCATGAACTGGCCGTGCTGAATTTCCTTATAATCATCGGACGCATTGTAAGACAAGCTAAAAAGATCGGCCCATTTGACGCGGGTATACCCCAACTCCACTCGTCCTCCATAAGAATAATAAGCATCATTAAAACGTCTCGCCGTAGTCTGCTCCAAACGCCCGTTAGGCAAAATATTATAAACTTTATCGCCCCATATTTTATAGTCATTCTCCGATTGATTGAAAAACCCCGAAACCTTAACCGTTAAACCGCTATTTTCCCGATACAACCCAAAAAGATTAGCCTGAAACGTATGGAACGATCCATAAGAAAACGAAGCATTAAAAGTATTTATGGAATCTTCCTTCAAAACCACATTAATCACTCCACCAAGGGCGTCGTCCGACAAATGCGCCGGAATCACCCCTTTGTAAACTTCAATTCTTTCGATGAGCGAAGGAGGAAGACTATTAAGACTAAACGAAGAACCATAAGTCGAAACAGGCAGCCCATCCACCAACACCCGAACAGAATGCCCCGACATCCCGTTAAGATTATAATCCACCCGAGAGCCCAAACCGCCATTCTGCCTCAGTTTGATCCCCACCGTACGGTCCAAAAGGTCGTTGGTCTGCACATTGTATAAAGAAGCTTTTTCCGTCTCGATGACATTAACCGCGAACCCTTCTTTTTCCTTTTGGGATTTCACCGACCTTAACCGGGTTAGATTCACCGACTCAATTATTTGACCTTTCCATTCCTTCAAAACCGGATGAAACACCAAGTTCCCTTGCCCCAACGTGACCGTATACGACTGCCGTTGTTGCTGCTTACGCACGTTTAAAGTATAACGCCCGGAAGCCAAAGCCCCCAATCGGTATTTCCCATGAGAATCCGTTTTCCCTCTCAAAACTCCCCCTTCGTCATCCAATGCCGTAATCTCCGCCAAAGGAATTCCGCGACCATCCTCATCCCGAACTTCTCCCAAAATAAAAAACTGGGCTCGAACAAATACCGCACAAAACAAAAAGAGAATCCAAAGAGAAGCTTTCATGATGTTTTTGTTTTTTTTGCAAATATAATTTTTATTTAGAATAATTACAAATAATAGAAATAAAATTATTTGCCTCAAAAACTTGCAATAGCCTCGATATAAAAAAAGCACCTTAATAATAAGGTGCTTTCAATTGTATTTGTAAAGAAAATACGTCCGAATTAAGCTTCGAAGTCCGCATCAGCCTCAGCTGTTGCTTTTTCGCCTTCTTTCGATTTTTCTTTATCCGCTTTTCTCTGAGATTGTCCTTCTTTAATCGCTTCAGAAACAACGCTAAGAATCATATCCACAGACTTGGAAGCATCATCATTCCCAGGAATAACGAAATCTACCTTTCTAGGGTCAGAGTTCGTATCCACAATAGCGAATACAGGGATACCTAGCTTCTTAGCCTCCGTAACCGCAATGTGCTCTCTTAAAATATCCACTACGAATACAGCCGACGGAAGTCTAACCATGTCCGCAATAGATCCCAAGTTCTTCTCTAGGTTGGCTCTTTGACGATCCACCTGAAGTCTCTCCTTTTTGGAAAGAGTCTCGAACGTACCGTCTTTTTTCATTTTGTCGATAGCGTTCATCTTCTTAACCGCCTTACGGATTGTGACAAAGTTAGTCAACATACCGCCTGGCCATCTTTCGGTGATGTAGGGCATATTAAGTTCCTGAGCGTGTTTTGCTACCACCTCTTTCGCTTGCTTTTTCGTTGCAACGAAAAGAACTTTCTTCCCTGCAGAAGTTAATTTTTCCAAAGCGTTGCACGCTTCATCCAACTTAACCGCTGTTTTATGTAAATCGATGATGTGAATACCATTTTTCTCCATAAAAATGTATGGAGCCATATTCGGGTTCCACTTTCTGGTCATGTGACCAAAGTGTACGCCTGCCTCTAAAAGGTCTTTAACATTTGCTCTTGCCATGTCTCTTTTTTGTTTTTAGTTTACATTCCGCTCTTTCGCAATCAACTTACCTTTAGATGGGAGATAAGTTTGGGTGCTAAACTAAACGGGCATTAAGTTTGGCCAATCGGCCGGCGAATAAATCCCCAACCTCTATAAGCCGATTAATAATTTTAATCGTGATTTCTGCACACAAAGACAAAAACCACCACGACGAATTAACGTTTAGAGAACTGGAATCTCTTTCTCGCTTTCTTCTGTCCCGGTTTCTTTCTTTCCACCATTCTGGCGTCTCTGGTCAAAAGACCTGCAGGCTTAAGAATAGCTCTGAACTCTGCGTTGATTTCGCAAAGCGCTCTAGAAATCCCAAGTCTGATGGCCTCAGCCTGTCCGGTATTACCACCGCCGAAAACATTAACGGTAACATCATACTGCTCCGCCGTTTCCGTAAGAACCATTGGTTGATTTACCTTATAGACCAAAACATCCGTAGAAAAATAGTCTTTAGCCTCTTTCCCGTTAACCGTAATGTTTCCGGTACCCGGCTTAACGTAAACCCTTGCTACAGAAGTTTTTCTTCTTCCAATTTTATGAACTGTAGACATATTAATTATTTAAATTCGTTAATATTAATAGACTTTGGCTGCTGAGCTTCGTGCTTGTGCTCTGTTCCTTCGTAAAGGTACAGATTCTTAAGAATAGCGGCTCCCAATCTGTTTTTAGGAAGCATCCCTTTAACGGATTTTTCCAAAACTTTCAATGGATCCTTTTTCAAAAGCTCCTCAGCAGTCTGAGACTTCTGACCTCCAGGATACCCCGTATGCCAAATGTAAGTCTTGTCAGCCCACTTGTTCCCTGAAAGAGTAATCTTTCCTGCATTCAAAACGATAACGTTATCCCCACAATCTACGTGCGGTGTAAAGTTCGTTTTGTGCTTACCTCTCAAAATCTTAGCAACCGCGGAAGCCAATCTTCCCAATGGTTGTCCTTCGGCGTCTACCACAACCCATTCTTTATTAGCGGTAGCCTTATTAGCCGAAACGGTTTTGTAACTTAATGTATTCACACTTTTTTAGTTAACGATTAAACATAATTTTCCCTTTTACGGGTGTGCAAAGGTATAACTTTTTTTTGGATAGGAAAAATTTTCACTGAATTTTCAGTATATCTCATACATTTTCAAGACTTATCTTCGATTTTTTATTTTTTTGATCATTCTTGGCACAACTCTTGATAAGCCCTCTATACAAAACACAAATGCATTCATAAAACAAAAAAAAGCAGGCTCGTTTCACTCGAAGCCTGCTTTTTCGTTATGATTTTCCCCTCTCATTTACAGAACCCCTAACCGTTCAGCATTGAGTATAACTCCGGGCGACGCTATCGTCCGCATAGCAAAGCTGGATTTCACATTCGAAATAAATTCCATCTTTGATAAACGCTGTAAAACAAAGTGTTGATAATCCTCCATATCCTTTAGATAAACTTTTAGCAAAGCATCGTACTCTCCCGCCGTGAACACCGCTTCCTGAACCTCATGCAACCGGGAAATTTCGCGGACAAATTCTTCAAAAAGCTGCTCTTGATGTCTGACAAACCGAACCTGGATATACACCAACAAACCAAACCCCATCATCTCAGGGTTTATCCTCGCTGAATAGCCTTCAATAATCCCCGAGGACATCATTTTGCGAATTCGATCATGAACCGGGGAAACCGACAAATTTACTTTGGTCGCAATTTCCTTGATGCTTTGGGAGCTATCCTTAACCAAGGCTTGTAAAATTTTCTGATCTACTTTATCTATTTTCATTCTTTTTTCAGTTAAAAAAATATACTCTTGTTTACCCTACAAATCTACACTATTTATTTTGCGCCATCAAAATACCTTATTGCCCCTTCTATTTCCGAAGCGATTTACTCTGTCGAAAACTGGCCAGCAAATAATAGGCCACAAACACCGTCGAAAATTTAATCACCGAAGGAACTGCAATTTCAAAATCAAAAAAAGCAAACCCAAGTCCCAGCAACACCCCCACTCCAATCAAAGAAAGCCCCATCTTTTTAACCAATGGCCATTCCGGTCGATCCACAAAATAAGCCAGCGCCCAGCCCAAACCAAAAGCAAAACCATAATACCAATCCACCCCAAATCCCCTGCTGCCCAAAACATAAGCATTAAGAAAATAGCTCCCCAACGTCCCCACCAAAAGATACACAAAACTCCTAAACATTTCTTTTTCCGTTTGCAACAAAGATAAACTTTCTTCCAAAACTAAAAAAAAATTATCCCGCAACCTCCTCCCGCTTCTCAATATCCTCAAAATAACCTTTCTACCCTCCATCTCATCATCAAAAAAGCAATGCAAAACCATAAAAAGCAACTCCTTACCCCTAAAATCCCGCTAAAAAAATCAAATTAATCCAAATAAAACAAGACTATGCCATATAATTCCTTAATTTTGTTAAAAATATTTCATCCTAAAAATGAGCACAACAGAAGATAAGAAAAAAGCACTGGCTTTAGTACTGGAAAAGCTGGACAAAACCTATGGTAAAGGAACCGTAATGACTCTTGGCGATGACGCCGTGGACACATCCATCGAAGTGATCCCTTCCGGATCCTTGGGACTGGACATCGCCCTCGGTGTAGGCGGTTACCCCAAAGGACGGATCATCGAAATCTACGGCCCCGAATCCTCAGGTAAAACCACCCTTACCCTCCATGCCATTGCCGAAGCACAAAAACAAGGAGGTATCGCAGCCTTCATCGATGCGGAACACGCTTTCGACAGGCATTACGCCGCCAAACTAGGAATCAACCTGGAAGACCTCATCATCTCCCAGCCCGACAACGGAGAACAAGCTCTCGAAATTGCCGATAACCTTATCCGCTCGGGAGCCATCGACATCGTGGTGATTGACTCCGTGGCCGCACTAACCCCGAAAGCCGAAATCGAAGGTGAAATGGGCGACTCCAAAATGGGGCTCCACGCCAGACTAATGTCTCAAGCCCTAAGAAAACTTACCGCCACCATCTCCAGAACCAAATGTACCGTAATCTTCATTAACCAGCTGAGAGAAAAAATCGGGGTCATGTTCGGAAATCCGGAAACCACTACCGGTGGAAACGCTTTAAAGTTTTACGCTTCGGTAAGAGTAGACATCCGAAAGGCCAGCGCACCGATAAAACAAGGCGACGAGGCCGTAGGAAGCCGAGTGAAAGTAAAAATTGTAAAAAACAAAGTAGCTCCACCATTCAAACAAGCCGAATTCGATATCATGTACGGCGAAGGGGTTTCCAAAGTGGGCGAAATCCTGGATACAGCCGTTGACATGGGCATTGTGAAAAAAAGCGGCTCATGGTTCAGCTACGAAGACACTAAACTGGGGCAAGGAAGAGACGCCGTAAAAGACGTCCTACGCGACAACCCCGAACTCTCCGAAGAGTTAGAAAACAGAATAAAGGAAGAAATGAAAAAAGATTAAGTTCTCTTAACCTTCCAAAAAATAAAAAAGGTGCCGGCTGATCCGACACCTTTTTTATTTTCGATCCAAATTTACTTTTTACAAAGCATTTTCAAAAGAAGCCTTCCACTGCGCCACCATTTCGGTAAAGCGAACCAAAGGAAAAGTCTTATTGCGAATTTTACCCACCGTAAAAAGCCCTTTATAATCCGAAATCATCAAAATCTCTTCCGCTTTCTGACTTTCAAAAGCATTCAATTCCACCTGCTCAATCGCCGCCAGCCCTTTACGGTGAACAAAAGTGACAAAATTTTCCATCAGAGGCGAAACATAAGCTCCTTCCGATTGTTTCGGTACTTTTATCACTGCTCCCTCCAAAAATAAAAGGTTTCCAAATACAGAACGCGCAATCCGCTTGGAAGGATTAAGGAGAATCACATCGTCCAAATCATTCTCCCGAGCATAAATAGAAGCATAAATAGACACCGGACAATGCCCCCTAATTCCGCTGAGCAAATGAGTATTCACACTGATTTCCTTAATCATATCCATCTCATTATTCCCCTGAATCATCAGCACATCCTCCACTTCTTCTACCTCTGCCCAAAAGGAAACTCCCGCTTTTTGCAAAACTCTTCCGTCCGCATTACGATAAACCACCAAATGGATAAAGGCATTCTTTACCCCCTCCGCCAAAACTTTCTCCGAAAAGAGCGATTGAAAAAACTCCAACGTATAAGACAACGGAATATTCATGCGCATCTTACGCATGGAAGCCATCAGATAAAAATAGCACTCTTCAGCCATAATCAGCTGCCCCGCCCGAACATAAAACGTTACGCTTACGGCATCACCAAAAAGAAAAGCACGGTTAATCGGTTCAACCGCTTCCGATGCAAACGTATAGTTATTAGTCATATTCTTGATCCAAAAAAGTTAAAATTTGATTCTGATAAAAAAATAATGAACGAAAACTCGTTCATCAATTTTATTTTTAGAAAAAAACGCTTACGCTGCTCCCAGTTTAATCTGTAAATTCTCGATAAGATTTTCCCAGTAAAGTCTGTTTTCTTCCTCATCACCAGGATGGCAAAAATCCGTAATATTGAGCGAAAGATCCTCCGTAATCTCGTCAATGACAATCGTCATTTCAAAAAAACTCTTCGTCCCTTCGTCTTCCTCCCAACGAAAACGAACAAAACTCTCGGGTTTATAGCGTATCAGCGTGGCTTTCTCCGAAGGCCCTCCTCCCCAACTGAAATAGAAATCATCACCCTTTTCCACCACTTCATCCGCAAACCACTCTGCCAATCCCTCCGCACTTGCCAAATATTCATACAAAATCTCAGAAAGGCAATGCATAGGAAACTCATATTGCACTTTACGCTTCGCCATATAAATTTATCTTTTAATTTAATTACAACGGCGCAATATATAAATTAATTTTTTAAAACAAACACTATTTAAAGGAGTTTTTACATGTTTTTTATCACAGCTCCTCCAAGGCTTCCAAAATAATCCCGCAACCTTCCCGTATCTGTTCTTCCGTCAAGTTAAGCGGCGGCGAAATCCGCATATACTGGTTACGGTACAACTGCCAAAAGACAATAAGCCCTTTAGCCATGCATCGCCCCGCCACGGCTAACGTTTCCTCCGCAGAACTCAACTCCACAGCCAGCATCAAACCGCGTCCGTTAATGGATTTGATTTTGGGATGAACCAATAACTCCCGGAACAAACGTTCTTTTTTCTCCACCTCGTCCATAAGCCCCGAATCAAGAACCTCTCTTAGCGTCGCATACCCCGCCGCCGCAATCAAAGGATTACCGCCAAACGTAGTGATATGACCCAATTTCGGCGAATGAGCCAAGGTTTTCATAATCTCGGCCGAGCTCATAAATGCCCCTACCGGAACTCCTCCGCCCATGCCTTTCCCCATCACCAAAATATCCGGAACAATACCGTAATGCTCGAAAGCAAACAGTTTGCCCGTACGGCCAAACCCCGGCTGAATCTCATCCAAAATGAGCAATGCCCCCACGGCTTCGCAACGCGCTTTCAATTTCTTAAAATAATCGGGCGAGGGAAGCAAAAATCCCGCCGCCCCCTGAATGGTTTCGGCAATAACGCAAGCCGTGCGATTGGTTATTTTTTCCAGTTCTGCCTCGCAATCGAATTCGATAAAATCCACCATGGGCAACAAAGGCCGAAACTCCCGCTTGTGCAACTCATTGCCCGATACCGATAAAGCCCCGTGCGTATTCCCGTGGTAAGACCATTTCATGGAAATAATTTGTTCCCGCCCCGTATAACGCTTCGCCAATTTTAACGCCCCGTCAATGGCCTCCGCTCCGGAATTCACCAAATAAGTCACCTCCAACGGATCCGGGGTAGCCTCCGCCAAAAGACGACACAACGCCACCGGTTTCTCCAAAGCGTACTCCCCGTAAACCATCACATGGAGGTATTTTTCCGCCTGTTGCTTGATTGCCTCCACCACTTTAGGATGCGAATGCCCCAAAGTATTGGCCGAAACCCCCGCTACAAAATCAAGATAACGTTTTCCGTCCTTACCGTAAATATAAGCCCCCTCTGCTTTCTCCACCTCAAAACCAGAAGCAAAAGGCGTAGTCTGTGCCTGATATTTAAAAAAATCGTGTTGCATTATTTTATTTTTTTAATGAAAAAAATCTACCCCTCCTTTTCGAGTGCAAAAAGCCACTAAAACGGCAGGCACTATTTACGAACCCTAATCGGTGTTTTAGGGCGGTTTTTAGCCCGTTCCTCCTCCACTTTTTTCTGCGCCTGCTCGTAAAGTAAATTATCCGATTCGTAAACCGTTTCCTCATACTCGGGGCTATCCAAGAAAATATCCCGCCAAACCTTAGGTCGATCTTTTTCGTTCCAATTAAAATCTTTAAAAAAGCGGTTCTCTTTAGCTATCTTAGACATCGGATACACCTTAACGTCTGCACCAATATTGCACGACACCACCTGAACCCGACGATCCTCAAAAGCAGCCTCTATCGTACCGCAAGTCGAAAGCGCCACACCAACCCGCTGAAGTTCCCGCGTTTTTTCATCCTCCGATTCGGCATAAGTAATCGCCTGAGCATTCCCCAACGCCTGAGCGCTCTTAATTTCGTTATCCTCATAATAAACCGTCATCAAACGCCCCTTCACCTGATTAAACTCGTCCTTCACATTGAGCGAATCCGCCTTACTAATCGCAAAAGCATTGCCTATCACGCGAAGCGAATCTATCCCTTCATTTTCTGTATCAAAATAGGCTTCAATCCGATCACCCGTAACCTGCTTGGCCCCGCTCCAAAGAATCGGTGCCCCATCCAAGTGCAAAATACCGTCCGTTTCGTTAAAACTAATCGAATCCGCCCGAGCCTGCGCATTGGATTTATACAAACGTCCCTTGCGAAAAGCCCGAAGAAAACCCTTCTTCACGCCCAGAGAGTCCGCCTTCTGATAAGCCAAAATTTTCTGCGCCGAGAAATACAAAGAATCTTTCTCGAAAATTTTAACCGCATAAGGGCGATCCCGAAGCATCGCCGAATCTTTTTTCTCGAATATTTCGCCGTATCCGCCGATAATGTACCGTCTTTCTTTAGGATCATCCAACCTTACATGGCCCTCCGCTCGCCCAAAACCCGTCAACTGATTATAGTACATCTTATCCCCCGTCAAAATTTTTCCGTTATAATGAATCCTAGAGTTTTTATTCAAAAAAACCTCCTTGCGATTCATCTCGTAGCGTCCTTGTTCCGTATAAACATAGTTTCCGGGATTTACTTTATTGATAATCCTAGTGGCTCCGAAAAACTCTGCCGTATTAGTCCATTGGTTCTGCTTGATATTGGTTCCCTCCACCGTATACTCCGGATTGTCGATCTTCACGTTTCCCGCAAAATCAATGATCTTAGTGGAAATATCGTACGTCGCCGCATTGGTATACATCACATTATTGTCACTGGAAATCGTTCCCCCGCTGTTGAAGTAAGCCTTATTCGAGCGTCGGTCGTAATAAAGCGTCTGCGTTTTAATCGTCTGACGCGGATCCGTAAGCACCACGTTCTTCCTGGCAATCCCCCGTTCCGTATTACCGTCGTACTCCATCTCGTCTGCCGTAATCACAGACCCGTCTGCATTCTGAAGTCGGACGTGACCAATCGCTTTGATGAAGTTTTCCTCCCTATACAAAATCACCTCATCTGCTGTGAGTACCGATCCCTGATGAGAAAAACGAACATTGCCCGTAAAATGAGGGTTCCCCTCATGCTTATTCCGATCCACCCCGAAAAAATCCGAATGCACCAACTGAACCTTCTCGGAAGGAGGAGATGAAAGCGAAGGTCTTCCGAAAAAAGCATCCTTTGAAAGAGGCTCTTTCGGTTGAGTGGTGATTTGAGCTCCTGCCCATCCAACAAAACACAAAAGAATTAAAAAGGCAAAAAAGGATTTCATCAATCTTTTCTGGTTCCGTAAAAATACAAGGAATGAGAATCAATCGTCACGCCGAACGCCTCTTCTATCGACTGTTTAATCCCCTGAATCCTAGGATCACAAAATTCGATAATTTCTTCAATTTCCTTATCTCCCTCCTTTTTATAAATCACCAAGTGGTCGTGCTGCTTATCAAAATAAGATTTTTCGTAAGAGGAAGAACTAAGCGTTTTCTCTCCAAATTGATGCTTGCGGATCAGTCCCGCATCCAAGAAAATCTCAATCGTGTTGTAAATCGTAGCCTTGGAAACATGGTATTTCTTCTGCATCATTAGCAGGTAAAGATCGTCCACATTAAAGTGCTGATCCATATTGTAAATTTCTTCCAATATGGTATAGCGTTCCGGCGTATTACGGAACCCTTTATCCTGCAAATACTTTCGTAAGACTTCCTTTATGATATCGTGTGTTTTATCCTCTTTCGCGTTCATCAAAGCAATTTGGAGGCAAATTTATTAAAATAAAATGAATTAACCCCTCCGATCCAAACCAAAGAGCAAGCAAGCCCTCCACAAAATAAAAAAGCCAAAGTGAACTTTCACTTTGGCTTATTGTTTAACTCAAACCCAAACCCGAAAAATCGGAATTAGATCGAGTCTTTTGTTAATTCTTAGTAGTCTCTTTTAGAGATTGCGCTCCAAGAAGCCTCATCTACAGGAGTAACTACTACTTTTCTATCCGCTTGTCTAGCTGCGTTAGAAGCGTTAGCAGGAACGGTAGCTTCTGCGGAACCTACACCTTTAGACTTAAGTTGAGCAGGGTTTACTCCTCTTGCTTCCAAAGCCTCTACTACAGCAGCAGCTCTTCTTTGAGAAAGTTTCAAGTTGTAAGAAGCTGAACCTTTCTTATCCGTGTGACCTACTACCAAGAAACGTCCTGTTCTAGATTCTTTGATGATAGAAGCCGCTTGATCCAATTTAGAATTAGACTCTGCTCTCAACGTAGCTCTATCGAAGTCGAACAAGATGTCTTTCAACGCAGTAGTCGTTTCTGTTGCTACATCAGCGTCAGGCTTAGGACATCCGTTGTATTTTGCAAGACCTGGAACTGTAGGACAAGCATCATCTTTGTCATAGATACCGTCGCCATCAGTATCTGGCCAAGGGCATCCGTTATTTTCTACCGGTCCAGCTACTGTAGGACAAGCATCATCTTTATCATTGATACCATCGCCATCAGTATCTGGCCAAGGGCATCCGTTATTTTCTACCGGTCCAGCTTCTGTAGGACAAGCGTCATCCTTATCTGGAACACCATCACCATCCGTATCAGGACATCCTTGGAATTCAGGCAATCCTGGCTCATCTGGACAAAGATCATCCTTATCTAGGATACCATCTTTATCTCTATCTTTTTGTCCAAATCTGAACATCAATGAAGCAGACGCTTGCCAGAAGTTAGCCAATCCTGACTTATCTACAGGGGTAGATACATAGTCTCCTTGGATTCCCAAACCGAAGTTCTGAGTCAACCAGAAGTTTGTACCCAAACCTGTTGAAAGAGCAAAGTGATCTGATCTTCTCTGAGTGTATGGTTTATTTTCGCTGTACCCTAAGTAAGTGTTTCCGTTAACGTCAGTTAAAGGGAAAGACACCCCAGTGTAATCGTGTCTCAAGTAGTTAGCCCCTACTCTTACATAAGGATCAAACCAAGAATCTTCGTTAGAGAAAAGAAGACCAGCAATCTTGAACTGAAGACCAAGACCTGTCATTAGCATGAATTCTTTATCCATACCAATTCTCTTGTTATCCACATTCCCTACGGAAGTTTGCCAATCCAATACAAAACCTTTGCTAAGGTTTCTTGCTACGGTCAATTTTGAAAGAGGTGGCGTAATGGTGAAGTTATTGATATTGTACAATTGCTTACCTGTAAAGGCTGTCTCAAGGACATCACCTGCACCACCACCAGCGGCCACGTGATTTACCCCGTGAGCTCCAACTCCGATTAACCACGGATTGCTGGTTGTCTGAGCAAAAACAGTAGAGGCAACCGTAAGTGCCAATGCTGAAATTCCTAATTTTAGATTTTTCATAGAATTAAATGATTAAATAATTGATTATGCAAAATAAATATAAATTTTCCTTACAAACAAAGTTTTCAGCGAGTTTTTTCAATTTTTCTTCATCACTCGGGCGAGGTCCCGCTTGCTCTCACGCTCTTTTATCGCCTCTCTTTTATCATGCAATTTTTTACCCCTAGCCAGTGCAATAAGGAGTTTGGCCAACCCTCGATCGTTGATGTATAACTTGAGCGGAACGATCGTATGCCCCGCATCCTTTAACTTTCGTGCCAGTTTATTCAACTCGCGTTTATGGAGAAGCAGCTTCCGCTCACGCTTGGTTTTATGATTATAAAACGTCCCAAGCTTATACTCGTCAATCGACATGTTAATCACATACAACTCCCCTTCTATAAACTGACAAAAACTTTCCGTAATCGAGGCCTTTCCCGAGCGAAGAGATTTAATCTCCGTCCCCGTCAACACAATACCGGCCTCCAACTGCTCCAGCAACTCGTACTCAAAACGAGCCCGCTTGTTCTGAATATTAACGGTTTTTTCTATTTTCATTATTTCGTGTACAAATTTACGACTATTCTCCAAACGGAGATTTATAAAATTCAAGCAATAAATTCCAAAACCCCAACGCCTCCTCCCTCCAAGGAACAAAAGCCTAGACTATAAGGATAACTTTTCGTATTTTTGCCGCAAATTTACAAAAGTATATGTTAACAGTCTCTAACTTATCATTACAGTTTGGTAAAAGGGTGCTTTTCGACGAAGTCAACATCATGTTTACCAAAGGGAATTGCTACGGAATTATCGGAGCCAACGGGGCCGGAAAATCCACATTCCTAAAAATACTAACCGGCAAACAAGAACCCACCACTGGTAATGTTTCCTTGGAACCCGGGAAAAGAATGTCCGTATTGGAGCAGGACCACTTTGCCTACGACCAATACACCGTACTGGAAACCGTACTGAGAGGAAATAAAAAACTCTTCGAGATAAAAGAAGAAATGGACGCCCTATACGCTAAACCCGATTTTTCCGACGAAGACGGAATAAAAGCCGGCGAACTAGGCGTTATTTACGACGAAATGGGAGGTTGGAATGCCGAATCCGACGCTCAAACCATGCTGTCCAACGTAGGCATAAAAGAAGATATGCACTACACACTCATGTCCGAACTCGAAAACAAAGACAAAGTAAAAGTCCTTTTAGCTCAAGCGCTTTTCGGTAATCCTGACGTCTTGATTTTGGACGAGCCTACCAACGACTTGGACATCGCCACCATCTCTTGGTTGGAAGACTTCCTCGCCGACTACGAAAACACAGTGATTGTTGTATCCCACGACCGTCACTTCCTCGATGCCGTATGCACCCATATCGGAGATTTGGACTACTCCAAGCTTAACCTTTACACCGGAAACTACTCGTTCTGGTATCAAGCTTCCCAACTGGCCACCAGACAAAGAGCCCAAGCCAATAAAAAAGCCGAGGAAAAGAAAAAAGAACTTCAGGAGTTCATCGCTCGTTTCTCTTCCAACGTAGCGAAAGCCAAGCAGGCTACAGCGAGAAAGAAAATGCTCGACAAACTGAACATTGAGGACATTAAACCCACCTCCAGACGATACCCCGCTATCATTTTCGAAATGGAAAGAGAAGCCGGAGATCAAATTTTGGAAGTAAAGGATTTGGAGAAAACCAAAGACGGCGAACTGCTTTTTTCCAACGTGGATTTTAAATTGAAAAAAGGAGATAAAGTTGCCATCCTATCGCGAAACTCACTTGCCATTACCGAGTTCTTCCAAATCATCAGCGGCAATACGCCAGCAGACAAAGGCGAATTCGCCTGGGGCGTGACAACGAACCAATCCTATATGCCGCTGGACAACACCAACTTCTTCCAAGACAAAAACCTAAATCTGGTTGACTGGTTAAGACAATTCACCAAAAACGACGAGGAAAGACACGAGGAATTCATGAGAGGCTTCCTCGGAAGAATGCTTTTCTCCGGTGACGAAGCCCTTAAATCCTGTACCGTCCTTTCCGGAGGAGAAAAAATGCGTTGCATGTTCAGCCGCATGATGTTGCAAAAAGCCAACGTTCTGCTTTTGGACGAACCGACCAACCACCTGGATTTGGAGAGTATCACCACCTTGAATAACTCTTTATCCAACTTCAAAGGAAATATTCTACTGGCTTCACACGACCACGAAATGCTTCAAACCGTATGTAACCGGATCATCGAACTTACACCGAAAGGAGTTATCGACCGGGAAATGACCTACGACGAATACCTTGAAGACAAAAAGGTAAAAGAACTACAAGAGCAAATGTATTCTTAACCTTTCCTAAAATTGAAACCCAATAAAAGGCTGCTATTTTCCGCAGCCTTTTATTTTTCCCTTCTTTTTTATTGACCTGAAAAAAGCCCTTTGAGATTTTCAAAGGGCTTTTAATTTTTATTTTGTTAAAATACTATCTCGCAATATTAACGGTTCGGGTCTCGCGGATTACCGTAATTTTCACTTGCCCCGGATACGTTAATTCATTTTGAATTTTCTCCGAAATATCATAGGAAAGTTGCGCCGATTGCTCATCGTTCACTTTACTGCTTTCCACCATCACGCGGAGTTCACGTCCTGCCTGAATCGCATAAGCGCTGGAAACCCCGTCAAAGCTAAGAGCCGCCGCTTCCAAATCTTTCAACCGCTGGATATAAGACTCCAGCACCTGACGCCGAGCGCCCGGTCTTGCTCCCGAAATACCATCCGCCACCTGAATAATCGGAGAAAGAAGCGATTTCATCTCAATCTCGTCGTGGTGGGCACCGATTGCATTGACCACTTCCGGATTTTCACCGTATTTTTCAGCCCATTGCATCCCCAAAAGAGCGTGCGGAAGTTCGCTTTCCTGCTCCGGCACTTTCCCTATATCGTGCAAAAGCCCTGCACGCTTCGCCAACTTCACATTCAAACCAAGCTCCGCCGCCATCGTCGCCGCTATATTGGCCACCTCTCGGGAGTGCTGAAGCAAATTCTGCCCGTAAGAAGAACGGTACTTCATTCTTCCCACAATTTTCACCAACTCCGGATGCAATCCATGAATTCCCAAATCAATAATGGTCCGTTTACCCACCTCAATAATTTCCTCTTCGATTTGTTTACGGGTTTTTTCCACCACTTCTTCAATTCTTGCCGGATGAATCCTTCCGTCCGTAACCAAACGATGCAACGACAAACGGGCTATCTCCCGACGAACCGGATCAAAGCAAGACAACAAAATAGCCTCCGGAGTATCATCCACGATAATCTCCACGCCCGTCGCCGCTTCCAATGCACGAATATTACGCCCTTCACGCCCAATAATGCGCCCTTTGATTTCATCCGATTCGATATTAAACACCGAAACCGAGTTCTCAATCGCCTGCTCCGTCCCGATCCGCTGAATCGTCTGAATAACAATCTTACGCGCCTCGTTTTTCGCATTCATCTGAGCCTCTTCCATAATCGCCTGAACGTGAGCTTGTGCTCTTGTTTTGGCTTCGGCTTTCATCGCTTCCATTAGTTCCGCTCGGGCTTCATCCGCCGAATAATTGGAAATCTTCTCCAGTATCTCGACCTTCTGTGCAGTAATAGCATCCAGCTCCTGCTGCTTTCTATCCAATACTTCAGTCTTTTTGGAATAATCGGCAATCTGACGATCAAGATCCTTTTCCAGTTTTCCGGTTTTGCTCAACTCGTCGTTCAGTTTGCTCTCTTTGTCCTTAATCCGCTTCTCCACCTCCTGCATTTTCTTTTCACGAGCCTGAATATCATTGTCGTGCTGGGCCTTTAACTCCAAAAACTTCTCCTTCGCCTGAAGTTGTTTTTCTTTGCGGACGTTCTCCGCCTGAACCGTTGCCTTCTCTATAAGGTTATCGGCATTTTTCTTCGCATCATCAAGAATGAATTTCGCCTTGGTATTTAGTGAACTTTTGGAAAGCAACATTCCGATTATCCCACCTAACACCAAGCCAACAATGCCGATAATAATTGCAGTTGTTGTCATATATCTATTGTTTTAATTTTAATTTTCAAATCTCGTTTTGTTTACCCTTAAACACAAAAAAACCTACAATAGTTCAGCGATATAGAGTAAACTCCTAATCAACACGATTTGGACTAATTCCCATGGTTTGTAATCCGCGCAAGACGGCACGCCATTCCATCGACTTTCGTCCGGCATTTTTTTAGCGTTGAGTTTACCTGTAATGTGTTAGAACTATTGTAGGCAGCCGGTAAAAAGGAAAAGAAAATCTACTTCTCCGAATCCTCCAAAAGACGGCTCAGTGCAAGCACCCGCTCATTGGACGATTTTATATTTCTTTCGTTATTCAACTGAAAAACTTCCGCATTGGTACCGAGTTTCAGTGCGCACATCGCCAAAGCATCCTGCTTATCACGCACATCAAAACTAGCTTCGAAATCCTTAATCATCCCCTCAATCTGCTTCCCCACACGGCGCAAAGTCTCCTCCTCGGCCGCAGGAACATTCAGCGGATAAACCCGCCCCGCAATATTGATGGTGATTCGTCTTACTTCCATTAGAACCCTTTATTTTGAAGCTGGGCAATACACAAATCCACCTCCTTAATCAAACGATTGATATGGTTTTTCATCAAACGATTGTGCTCCGGATTCCCCGATATTGCCGACTGAAGTTTTATATCTCTTTGCTTTTCTTCCAATTCCTGATTTTTTTTTCGCTCCGCATCGTACCGCTTCTTCATCATCTCATAATCCTGACTCAACACCGCATAATCCCGACGCAAATTTTGGTAATCCTTCTTCAACATCCGAATACGATGTTCCAACTGCGAAAAATTTTCCTCAAGAGTTCCGAGCATTTCAGGCCTTTAAATTCTAACTATATGCAAAATTATAAAAATTTAGCATTAAAAAAAGGATTTATCCGTTTAATTTCCCTCCACAAACGGAAAAAGGGAGAAAAACCTTTTTTCTCCCCCCAATCACCATCCGGTGCTAAAAAATTTTATTCAAATTTCAATACAAACAAAAACGCCCTCGATTGAGCCGTAGCCATCGCCGCCGTCCAATAAGGAGGCGTCCCTTGGTTATCCCGAACAATCTCGTTATTGGTTACAAAAGTCCCCCTAAAAGCCGGCGTCAACTTAAAACGACTGAAATAAAACTGAATCCCCGCTTCCACACTCCATCCAAAATTATGCGTCGTAGAGCGGTAAATCCCAATGCGGTTATCATCCGTCGCCCCTTGATTGGATTGGAGATTCACCATATAATTCACCCCCGAGGCCACATAAGGCCGAGAATTATACCAACGATTCCCATGCAATTCCAGCAACAAAGGCACATCAATATAGGTGGACTTAATGGTCCTATGCTGATCCGCCTCGGTCATGACAATAGGAGTAAAAGGCTCATAAAGCGTAGTTCCAGCCGAAAAACGATCGTTAACCTGCGTATTAAACGTAAGATCCCGCTGAACAAACTGCAACCCCGGCTCCAGGCGCAAATCGAAATCATCATTAATCCTCATACGCCCGATTAATCCCGCACCAAATCCCGCACTCCCCTTCTGCTGAACGAGATTTTGCTTTCCGTTCATCCCGTAAACCGGATCCAGAACAATTTTATAATCGTAATGATGCCCCGACAAATAAAATCCATAGCTGAATTTGCGCTCGTCAAACCCCTCCAAACGGTCCATACGATCTTTCGTACGGAAAAACTGAGTCTGCGCACAAACCGAAAGACCAGCCAGCACGGCAATCATTAAAAAAAACTTAAATCCCATTCTACTCATGGTACAGGTTTATTTTGTTGCTTTATAAATTGTGGCAATCCCTAAGCTCAACTTTTTGTATTCCACGGCCTTAAAGCCCACTTCCGTTAAAATCCCCTTCATCTTTTCGCCGTAAGGAAAAGCATTAACCGAATCCGGAAGATAGCTGTATGCCCGATCATCCTTTGACACCATACGCCCGATCATCGGTAAAATATTCCGAAAATAAAACATATAAAACGGAGCCAAAATACCCTCCACCTTGGAGAATTCTAAAATGTAAACACTGCTTCCTTCTTTCACCACTCTTCGGAGTTCCGAAAGGCCTTTGGTAAGATTTTCGAAATTCCTCACTCCAAAAGCAACGGTAACCGCATCGAATTTATTGTCCTCAAAAGGAAGATTTTCCGCATCCCCCTTCTGCATCGAAATACCAGATGCCAAGCCCGCCTTCTCTATTTTCTCGATTCCGACATTGAGCATCTGCTGGGAAAGATCTAAACCAAACACCCGCGCCGAAGTCCCCCGATGCACCGCAATCGCCAAATCGCCCGTCCCTGTCGCTACGTCCAAAACCTCTTTCGGCCTATCCTTCTTAAGCCACTTTACCAACTTATCGCGCCAAAGCACGTCAATTTTCATCGACAAAGTATGGTTAAGCAAATCGTATTTCGGAGCAATATTATCGAACATATCCTCGACTTGTGCTTTCTTGCTCTCCTGCGTATTGTATGGCGTTACCTCTTTCAAAATATTAAAATTTATAATAATCGTTATAGTAATTGAGAAAATCCTGCTTTCTAAATATCTTCACCCGGGACTCTACCTTATCAATGTTTTTCACCACCCGATCATAGTCCTCGTCAATATTATAATAAAAATCGTCCGTGTAAAGACCGTTGAACTTTTTGGCTCCACCGTAATAAACCTTACCGTCGATCTCCGTCCGAGGAAGCGCCTCTATCAACGAGTCTTTTTTAACCCCGTAGCCATAGTACTGACGGTGAATGTAATAATCCGAATGCGTGATATTAACCAACCCCCGAACCTTATTGACGGTAAAACTGGAATCGTAAACCAATTTTTTATTCTCGTCGTAAACCTTAATTTCGTTCTTCCCCCGAGGAAGATCCACCTTAAGGAACTGCCCCGCCGAAAGAATCTTTTCGTCCCCGTTGTTCACACGAAAATAATACGTCTGCCCCGTGGGATTATCCACCAAATAGTAATTCGGCTTACTCAAAAACAAAAAGTAAACCCCAAAAGCCGCCGCAAAAGCCGCCATGGCAACGACAAAACCAAAAAGCGAAGGATTTTTCTTCATAAGAAATAAAAAACTCCCGCAAATTTACGCAATATATTTTGCTTTCGTGATTGGTTTCATTTTAATTCTTAAATTTGTGGTTTATTTCACGGAGAAAAACATTAGAAACAAAAGCCTTATGCCCAATACTATCATTATCGGTTCGGGAAGCTACATCCCCGAAAATGTAATCGACGGCTCTCATTTTCAAAACTCAGAGTTCTTTGACGACAACGGCCAACGAATCGACAAACCCAACGAAGAAGTCATCCAAAAGTTCATCGAAATCACCGAAATCGAAGAACGCCGCTACGTGGATGCCCACCTGAAAAATTCAGACATCGGCGCCATTGCTGCCCAGCGCGCCTTGGAAGACTCCGGCATCGATAAAGAAGCCATCGATTATATCATTAGTGCCACCAATTTCGGTGACATTGACCAAAACGGCCAACAGAGCTTTATGCCTTCGCTATCGGCCATCATCAAAAACAAATTGGGTATCGCCAATCCGAAATGCATTAACTACGACATGATTTTCGGATGCCCCGGCTGGGTGGAAGGAATGATCTTGGCCGACACCCTAATCAAATCCGGAAAAGCCAAAACCATCTTGGTGGTCGGTTCCGAAACTCTAAGCCGCGCCACCGACCCCTACGACCGAAATAAAATGATTTTTGCCGACGGAGCAGGAGCCGTGGTGGTTACCGCTTCCGATAATGCCGACTCGGGCATCCTCTCCCACAACACCCTCTGCTTTAACGGAGAAGAACTCAACTATTTAGAAAACGCCCCAACCCTTAACCCCGATGCCGATCAAAGCAAAAAATACATCCGTATGCGGGGAAGAAAAATCTACGAATTCGCATTAAAGCACGTGCCAAGCGCAATAAAAGAAACCATCGAGGCCGCAGGAATCGGCATCGAACAAGTCGATAAAATCCTGCTTCACCAAGCCAACGCCAAGATGGATCATGCCATCATTTCCAGATTATTCAAACTCTATGGCATCAGCCGCTACGATGAAGCCGTCTCTCCAATGACCATTCAACGGTTCGGAAATTCATCCGTAGCCACCGTACCCACCATGTACGACCTTATCATCAAAGGAAAAATGGAAGGCCACCACTTCCAAGACAAAGGCTATATCGTCTTCGCATCCGTAGGCGCAGGAATGAACATTAATGCCATCGTCTACAAACGACCATAACCGTCATCGAAAAATACGATGGCTTTTCCCTCCTAAAAGGCATCCCTTTTGAAAGAAAGTGTTGCCTTTTATTTTTTTAACGCTCCTTCTTTATGAAACATTATTTTTTTATTCTAATCGGCTTTATCTTTCTCCTCGAATTTTACGTTTACCAAGCCGTAAAAAATGCAACCACAACCCCCTTAATCCGTTACGCCTACATCGTTTTTAACCTCCTCGTTTATGCCACACTGATCTACAATATCTTTCTGATGGCAAGCGAAAAGGACCATTCCCGAATACAGTGGATCACCACCCTCTTTTTGGCATTCCTGCTCCCCAAACTTTTGGCCAGTATAGTCCTCTTCATCGACGATCTTCTGCGGTGGAGCCAATACGGCATCGCCAAAGCCGGCCAAGCGCCATCCGCCACCCTGCCCGAAAGAAGAAAATTCCTCAGTCTAATGGGATTAGGACTCGCCGGCACTCTCTCCCTGCTCTTTCTCGATGGGGTGGTTTTTGGAAAGTACCGTCATAAAGTAAGAAAAGTAAAACTAAAAATCAAAGGATTACCCGTAGCTTTCAAAGGCTATAAAATCATCCAAATTTCGGACGTCCACAGCGGAAGTTTTGCTCACCCCGAAAAATTAAAACACGCCATCGAAGCCATCAACCTTCAAAACCCCGACCTCGTGCTTTTCACCGGCGACATGGTCAATAACACCGCCGACGAATTCCTCCCCTTCAAATCCCTATTCGCCTCAATCCGAGCGAAAGACGGAAAATTCTCCGTACTGGGCAATCACGATTACGGCCACTACGTTTCCTGGCCCAGTAAAGCAGAAGAAAGCCTAAACCTAAGCCGCCTAATCCAATACCAAAAAGAAGCCGGCTTCCAAATGCTGAGAAACGAACACTATACCATCGAAAAAAAGGGCCAGCCCCTTCACATTTTAGGTGTAGAAAACTGGGGGATTCCTCCCTTCCCCCAATACGGAGATCTGGACAAAGCCGCCAAAGGCCTCCCCAAAAACACCGTGAAAATCCTAATGAGCCATGACCCAACCCATTTCGACGAGATCGTAAAAAACCATCCCGCCAACATCGCCTTAACACTATCCGGACACACTCATGGTATGCAGTTCGGTTTGGATTTAAAAAACGTCCGATGGTCTCCCGTCCAATACCGCTATAAAAAATGGGCCGATCTCTACGAAAGCAACGGGCGATACCTCTACGTTAACCGCGGTTTCGGTGTACTCGCCTACCCCGGAAGAGTTGGCATCTCTCCCGAAATCACCCTTTTTGAATTGGAATGAATGCTCTTTCAAAAATAAAATAAACTCAAAATCTTATTTAGTTCCCGCTTTACTCCCATTAACCGTTTAATCAAACAAAAAGCAGCCATCGTAACCGATAGCCGCTTTTTTAATTTGTCTATTCCTTTACATCCACTATTCCCGTACCAAAGGCATCGTGGAACATCTAAGCAATCCTCCCATTTTGGAAATTTCACGGTAAGGAATCTCCTCCACCGTCATACCCCACGCCTCTCTAAGATGGGCATTAAGACGAGTAAAAGCCTTATCCGAAACCACAATCTCCGGTGAAATCGAGAAAATATTCGGACACATCTCGTACATCTCCTCACGCGTTACATGGAAACAATTGTCTTCTCCAAAAATATCAACAATCAAACGATAGTCGCTCTCGTCAACAAAACCATCCTTATAAATAATACACTTGTCCTTCCCCACCGGATTAAACGTACAATCCAAGTGCAAAATCCCTTCGTAAGGCACCGTATCGTTCTTCTTCAATTCCAAATCGATGATGCGCTTCTTGGGAAAATATTCCTTCAATATTTCGATGGCGTATTCGTTAGTCCTCGCCGTTTTGAAATTACGATAATCTTCGCTAAAACAAGTCCCAATGAAAATAAAATCGTTCCAAACAATCACATCCCCTCCTTCCACATGAGCCGAATCCGGCAAATTAATAATCTTACGCCATGCCACCTTCTCAAAAATTTTGCGGTACGCATCCTGTTCGTCAGCACGATCCGGAATGACATTGGAAATAATCATCCGATCATCAATCACAAAAGCAACATCTCTGGCAAAAACCTGATTGTAATCCTCGATGACTTCCGGACGAAGAACCTCCACCCCATGCTTCAACAGAACCGATTCGAACGCCTGCATCTCCGAAGTGACATCTTGTTCCGTAGGGTAAACCCCTTTCTGTATCGTTTCATACGACTTCGCATCGTAACTCTCTTCCAAGGTCGGAACCGCACCTAAAGATTTCGGCTGCCCCAACACAACGGACTTAAGTCTTCCTGTTTCGTTTTTAATATTTAATTCCATAAAAATAAATGAGAATGAAGCAAATATAATGAAATCCCCAGTACCTGAAAAATTATCCTTCCATCATTTCGTTTTTCCTTGGCCCTTCTCTCATAAAAAAGAGCCTCTGAAAAACAGAAGCTCCTTTTTTGTTATCTTTTTTCCATCGGAACATAATCCCTTTTGGCTGCCCCTTGGTAAACCTGTCTCGGTCTTCCAATCGGATCGCCCTTCAATCGCATTTCCTTCCACTGGGAAATCCACCCCGGTAGTCTTCCCAAAGCAAACATAACCGTAAACATTTCCGTAGGAATGCCTAAAGCACGGTAAATAATTCCCGAGTAAAAATCCACGTTCGGATATAATTTTCTCTCCACAAAGTAATCGTCTTCCAAAGCCACTTTCTCCAACTGCATCGCAATATCCAAAGCCTTATCCTGAATTCCCAATTTACCCAAAATATCGTCCGCCGCCTTCTTGATGATTCGAGCACGAGGATCAAAATTCTTATAAACCCTATGTCCAAAGCCCATCAAGCGGAATCCATCCTCTTTGTCTTTCGCCTTGGCAACATATTTGGCAACATCGCCACCGTCTTTTTCAATCATTTCAAGCATCTCGATCACCGCTTGATTGGCGCCACCATGCAGCGGTCCCCAAAGTGCCGAAACCCCAGCCGAAATCGAAGCGAAAAGCCCCGTATGAGCCGAACCTACCATACGCACCGTCGAAGTCGAACAGTTTTGCTCGTGATCCGCATGAAGAATAAGCAACTTATCCAATGCGTCCACAATAACCGGATCAATTTCAAACTCGTCATTAGGCATCCTGAACATCATCCGATAGAAATTCTCCACATAATTCAGGCGGTTATCGCCATGGTTAAGCGGTAAACCTTTCGTCTTTCTGTAGGTCCAAGCCGCAAGATGCGCAAATTTCGCAATCAACATCTCAGCCGCATGATCCAAATCTTCCTTAGATCTCACATCCACCGCCTTCGGATTAAAAGCCGTTAGAGCCGACGTAAGCGAAGAAAGCACCCCCATAGGGTGAGCCGAACGAGGAAAGGCATCAATGATACGCTTCATCTCCTCCGCAACATAATTGTATTCTTTAATATTTTTCTCAAACTGCTCAAACTGGTCTTTCGTAGGCAACTCCCCATGCAAAAGCAAATACATAACCTCCGTGAAATTAGACTGCTCGGCAATCTGTTCAATAGGATACCCACGGTAGTAAAGCTCCCCCTTATCGCCATCAAGATAAGTAATCTCACTAAGAGTCGCCCCCGTGTTCTTATACCCCAAATCCAAAGTAATAAGCCCCGTCTGATCCCTGAGTTTAGAGATGTCAATCCCTCTGTCTCCAATAGTACTCTCCACGATAGGATACTCAAACGACTGACCGTCGTAACTCAATATAGCTTTGTTATCTGACATTTTCTTATAAATTTTCGCTAAAAATAAACAAAAAGGACCTAAAAATCAAGCCAAAGCCCTTTATTTATGATTATTTATATCTATTCCAATCATACACAAATCCTCTTACCCCTTCATAAGCCCCAAAACATTTCACTATCAACCCCATAGAAAAAGCCCTCCGGCCTAAACCGAAGGGCTAAAATTTATTTGTAAACGTTCCTAACGCTTCACTTTAAAGGCATCCAAACCAGGAAAAACAGCCGTATCGCCCAAAGCCTCTTCAATTCTCAACAACTGGTTGTATTTTGCCATCCGATCGGAACGAGAAGCCGAACCAGTTTTGATTTGCCCGCAATTGGTCGCCACCGCAAGATCCGCAATCGTCGCATCCTCAGTCTCCCCCGAACGGTGAGACATCACCGCCGTATAACGATTATGCTGAGCCATCTGAACAGCATTCAACGTCTCCGTAAGCGAACCAATCTGATTCACCTTAACCAAAATCGAATTAGCAATCCCTTCGTTAACCCCTTTGGAAAGTCTTTCCACATTAGTCACGAATAAATCGTCTCCTACCAACTGAACCCGGTTACCGATTTTATCCGTCAAAAGTTTCCAGCCTTCCCAATCGTTCTCCTGCATACCATCCTCAATCGAAATGATAGGGTATTTCTGTGTCAGCTCTGCCAAATAAGCCACTTGTTCCTCTCTTGTCCGGCAAGCTCCTTTATCCCCCTCAAACTTACGATAATCGTAAAGACCGTCCTTATAAAACTCCGATGAGGCACAATCCAATGCCAACATCACGTCGTCGCCAGGCTTATACCCCGCCTTTTCAATCGCTTGAAGCAAAGTATCCAAAGCATCCTCCGTACCCGCAAAAGTAGGCGCAAATCCTCCCTCATCGCCCACAGCCGTAGACAATCCACGTCCCTTAAGGATGGATTTCAAATGGTGAAAAATTTCCGTCCCCTTTCTAAGAGCATGAGAAAAAGAATCCGCCTTTACCGGCATGATCATAAATTCCTGAAAAGCAATCGGAGCATCCGAGTGAGATCCCCCATTAATCACATTCATCATTGGTACAGGAAGCGTATTGGCATTAACCCCTCCAATGTATTTATACAAAGGCATCTTCAGTTCTGCCGCCGCCGCTTTAGCTGCCGCCAAAGACACCCCGAGGATAGCATTAGCTCCCAATTTCCCCTTATTGTTGGTAGCATCCAAATCAATCATAATCTGATCGATAAAATTCTGCTCATAAACAGGAAGACCTATCAACTCCGGCGCAATAACCTCCCGCACATTTTCCACAGCCTTAAGAACGCCTTTCCCCATAAAATCCGAACCCCCGTCTCTCAATTCCACCGCCTCGTGCTCTCCAGTAGAAGCCCCCGAAGGAACCGCAGCCCTTCCCATAGCCCCACTCTCGGTAAACACATCAACCTCTACCGTAGGATTTCCACGGGAATCCAAAATTTGCCTCGCTTCAATGTAAGAAATGTAACTCATAGTATTTTTCATTTTTTTTGCTGCCGGAAAACCACTCTCCCAAACAGCGGATTAATGATTTCGTTTTTGTAATCTATGCAAAGTTAAGGAATATTTAGATGAAGTACAGATGATTTTTATCTTAAAAAAAGAAGCCGATTTAATCTTACAAATCAGCTTCTTTCTCATCTAAAACTAGTTTTGCTCTAGCAAAGTATTGGAGTTAAGCTCCCTACGCGGAATCAAAAACGTCCATTTGGAATCTCCTGCCGGAACATCAAAAATATTATTAATGACTACCGAAGAATGATTAGCCCCATTTCGGTCCAAAGGCATATTCAGCCGCTTCAGATCCAAAAACCTAAAACCTTCCCCCCACAACTCAATCCGACGACTATCAAGAATTTCGGTAATATAAGCCGCACCCACAGATGCCGTTTCCACATATTGAGGATTTCTATTCTTGGAAAACTCCGTAAAAACCACTTTAGATTCCACCTCTCGCCCAGCTCTAGCCAACGCTTCAGCCTCAATCAAGTACATCTCGGCCGCTCTCATGTACGGAACATCCATCCGACTGTCCCCCGAGCTAACCGATAAAAACTTCTGACTCGTATACGGGTATTTACTAAAGTTTCTCGCAAGACCCAAGCCAACATGCGCCCCCGTTTCATCCACTACCTGAGTTCGTACGTCGGTTTTAGGAAATTTTCGGTACAGCAGCGTGTTCATAGCCTTAGGGTTTTGACGTATATTCGTCGAATTAAAATTCCGAGACATAAACGCTCCGAAATTAGCAAAGAGAGCCGTCTGATCTTCTCTAATCTGACTTCCCCAAATCCACTCGTTATTATCCAACTTGTTAAATCCCGAAAGGTACGTTCCATTATCCATCAATGCATACCCCTGCCTTGCCAATCTCGCCTGTTCTGCCGCCACTTCATAATTCCCCAACACCATCGCCACTCTAGCCTTAAGCCCTCTCACCACATTAACATCGAAATGAGACTTATGAACCCGAGTAACCCCCGTTAGCAATTCCAAAGATTTATCCAAATCCAAATTAATCTGCTTATAAACCTCCTCTACAGACGAACGCGCCAAAGGATCATCGTTCGCCTCCAAACGTAAAGGAATCCCTTTAGCATTGGGCGTGCCATCGTACCGAGAAGCATAAAGCTGAACCAACTGAAAATGAGAAAACGCCCTGAAAGCATAAGCCTGCCCCAAAGCATTACGCTTAACCACCTCACTACCAGAAGCGTTTTGACCTCCATTAATCAAAACATTCGCATTTCTAATCAGCATATAATAAAACCGCCAAGGATAAAGCATATTAGACGAGTTCTCATTTTGCTGATCCAACCACCGCACCGTAGACACAAACCAGCCGTTCCCCGTCGTGGTAAAAACAACATCCTCCCCCAAAGCATCCAACATAATCATAATACCCGATTGCCCCGACTGCCCTTGATTCCTATTTTGCCGTGTGTACATACTTCTATGCATCCCATTAATGGAAAGCATCATATTATCCGCCGTTTCGACAATACTCTCCGAAGAGATGGTATCCGTTGGCACGGTCTCCAAATAATCTTCCCTACAAGAGGACACCGACAACAACAAAATTCCTAAAACCAAATAGCTATATATTTTTTTCATTTCTACTGTAATTTGATTGATTTAAAAACTAGTTGATAATCCAAAACTCACAATTCTCGCAGGAATAAACCGGTTAGCCGTAACTCCCGAAAAAGATTGCACCGGCTCCAAACCTTTTCTAGCCGTTTTCGACCACAAATTTTCTCCATTAGCAAAAAGCTTCAAGTTCTTCAGTCCCACGCTTCCCAATATTTCTCTCGGTAAATCATAGGATACTGTCATTTGCCTCAATGTCACAAAATCCGAACTCACCAACCATCTTGTAGACCCTTGTGCCGCACTCTGATAGTTCGATGCATCCAAACGCGGAACATCCGTTATATCGCCAGGCTTCTGCCATCTATTAAGAATATCCACATTAAGTGCCTCTCCCTGAGGATACCCCGTCATCATACTCGCATAATTGGTATCGTATGTCCTTCCACCCAATTGATATGTAAACATAGCCGAAAGAGACCATCTTTTATATTGCAAAGTCGTCGCAACACTACCAAATACCTTAGGAATTACCGATCCACTATAATCATACTTAGCCTCATTATGGTTTGTGGTAAGCTTAGCCCCGTTAATCTCCCGAATCGTTGAACTTCCTGACTGAATCGCTTCGTCCGAAGCATAAAACAACCCCATTCCATCCGAAGGATCAACCCCATACCATTGCCTCAACCAATAATCATAAATAGATACACCAACCGAATATTTCTTTGTCCCTGAAATAATCTCTTCCTGAGAAAGTTTAGTAATTCGGTTCGTTAATGTGGAAGCATTCAGATTAATGCTCCATTTAAAATTCGTACCCCGAATCACATCCGCATTAAGAGCCAACTCAACCCCACTATTCTCAAGGCCACCAACATTCTCATCTCGACTCAAATTCCCCGAAGAGTCCGGTTTAGGAACGGCAAAAATCAACCCATCTGTTCCTCGTTTATAATATTCCACACTACCGGAAATTCGGTTGTTGAAAAGTCCAAACTCCAACGCAACATCAAACTGCTTATTACTTTCCCATGTCAATGTTGGATTACCAACACTATTAAGCATTACCCCCGCATTATCCAAATTGTTATAACCTAAAGCATACAACGGCTGCCAAGCATAATAAGATATCGAAGTACTATAACTTCCATCATTTCCGACCTCTCCATACGATGCCCGAAGTTTCAACTGACTGATCGCCTTGCTGTTTTTTAAAAATTTTTCCTGATCAACCCTCCATCCTGCTCCTAAAGACCAAAAGGTAGACCATCTAACATCCTTATGAAACCTTGCTGAACCGTCTCTCCTCACCGAAGCCGACAACAAATATTTACGTGCAAAATCATAATTAAATCTCGAAAAATAAGCCTCTTTAGGCAACAAAAGATTGTAGGAGGTCAAGGAGGTAGGAGTTACGAAATTAATTAGTTCATCATTGTTATCCACCACTTGACCTCTCTTATATCCGTAGACGTATTCATACTTATAGGAAATACTTTCATGCCCAAGCAAAGCATTCACACTATGAGAGCCAAAGGATTTCGTATAGTTCAAAAGTTGGTTAAAAGTCAGCGTCTGCGACTCCGTATTGGTCCTAGAGGCCGCTCCGTCAGGTGCAGCATCGCCTACAATTCGGTTTCTATAGTTTATATTCTTATAATTTCTGGTATCGTAGCCCACATTTGTGGTAAGCGTAAGCTCAGGTAAAATTTTAAATTCCGCAAAAAAACGCGAATTTATATTGTATATTTTATCGTAATCGGTATTGAGTAAAGTCTCCTGAATGACATGCCTTCCCCCCGCTGCATTAACCCCGCGGCGATCCGCAGGATCAAACACCCGCTGACCATTGGAATCATAAATATAGTTTCCTTCCGCATCCCTCGCGTAAATATTATAAATCGGACCAATATTCCGAGTCCAATTAAAAGGGTTTACGTACGAAGAATTACTACGAGTCCCATCCACCGCCTGATTGGAGAAGGAATTAGACAACGCAACATTAGACCCCAATTTAAGCCATTTTTTCAATTGGGATTCAACATTCAACCTTGCCGTCATTCTTTGATAATCCGACTTCAAGGCGTATGCCGATTCGTTAAGATAACCTATCGAAGCATAATAACTCGTTTTATTATTAGCCCCACTATAATTTAAATCATAGCTCTGACGCATTCCGGTTTTAAAAAAAACCTTCTGCCAGTCCAAATCATCATACATTAATGCCGCATTGGGATTAAGAACGCCATCCAAAACCAACTGATCATCCGGCACGTTATAAACATTATTTTTAAGAACTTCGGAAATCAAAACCCGGCTGGCATAAGCATTGGCCTGCTGCTGAGTCATCGGGTTTGTTCCTCGATACATTGCCCCATTGCGTATCGCTTCCCAAACAATGGGATAATATTGAGCCGCGTTTAAACGATCGTATTCGGGTATTGAGCGTGAAGACACCCCAAAACTTGTATTGAAATTAAACTGATCGCTCCCTTTCCTTCCCTTTTTCGTCGTTATCAATATAACTCCGTTGGCTGCACTAGAACCATACAAAGAGGTTGACGATGCATCTTTCAATACATTGAAAGACTCAATATCATCCGGATTTATATTAGCAATGTTGCCATTATAAACTGTTCCATCCACAATAAACAGTGGAGCGTTATTGGTGTTTATCGAACTGAACCCGCGAATACGTATCGCCGGCCCACTTCCCGGTTGCCCCGACCCTGTAGAAATCTGAACCCCCGGCGTGGCCCCATCCAAAGCTTGTGAAACATTGGTCATCGCCCGCTGAGCAAAGTCTTTTGCTTTAATCTCGGCATTCGAACCCACCAATGTTTCCTTTGCTTGCTTTCCGTAAGCTACCACAATGATCTCTTCAATATCCTTCGTCTTCGTTGTGTCCACCGCCTTTCTCTGAGCTTGAGCAAAATGACAAACAGAGAACACCGAAACCAAGGACAATACACTTGTAATTTGTCTTCTCATTTTTACTAGTTTTTACAAATATAATAATTAAATACTAATTTAACAGAATTAAAAACAAATAAAACAAAAATAATCCGTTTTATATTATTTTTTTGTAACTTTAGAAGTAATTTAATCTCAAGTTATGAAAAGACTATTTTTCACTCTACTAGCCGCAGGCATTTTATCCAGCTGCGGAAAAGAAAACGGAAACAAAAGCGTTCTGAAAGCAGATTCTTTGACTCAAAGCGAAAATCCGACGCAAGTTGAGGAGCAGCAATACCGCTATGTCGCCGAAGACGGCAGCAATGCCAACGTCACATTTACGATTTCCGAGAAAGGAAACACTATCACCATCCTAAGTAACGGAAAAACCATCCGTGCTGAACAAACAAAAAGCAGCGACAAAGAAACAATCTATAAAACCCATGACATCGAAATCAAATCCCAAGGCGACAGCCTTACTATCCTGCAAGGCAATGCGGTAATCGAACTCAAGAAAGCAAGAGGACAATAAAAAACCTCAAAAAATAAAAAAAGCGCAGTTTTAACTGCGCTTTTTATTTGAAAAAAGATAGAAATTACTCTTCTGTCTTCTCTGTAGTCTCTGAAGCTTCTGTTTGAGGCTCTTCTGCTTTTACTTCTTCCTTTGCAGGCGTTGCAGCAGCTTCTGCCTTCTTGGCTCCACCTCTACGGCTTCTTCTGGTTGTCTTTTTCTCCTCTGCATTAGGATTATACAACTCATTGAAGTCCACAAGTTCGATCAAAGCCATATCAGCAGCATCTCCTGCTCTGAATCCGGTTTTGATGATTCTGGTGTACCCTCCGTTTCGATCAGCGATTTTAGGCGCTACCGTTCTGAATAGTTCCGAAACAGCCTCTTTACTTTGAAGGTAAGAGAATACCGTTCTTCTATTGTGTGTTGTATCTTCTTTTGCTTTAGTTAAAAGGGGCTCAACATAAACTCTCAAAGCCTTAGCCTTGGCAACCGTCGTGTTGATTCTTTTATGCTCAATAAGAGAACAAGCCATATTAGAAAGCATCGCCTTTCTGTGAGAGGCCGTTCTTCCTAAGTGATTGATTTTTTTACCGTGTCTCATTGTTTATTATTTATCAGCATCTAATTTATACTTTGCAACGTCAAAACCGAAGTTAAGACCTTTTGAATGCACTAATTCTTCTAATTCTGTTAAAGATTTCTTACCGAAATTTCTGAACTTCATCAAATCAGACTTACTGTAAGATACCAACTCTCCTAGGGTTTCCACTTCCGCCGCCTTCAAACAATTAAGAGCTCTTACGGAAAGATCCATATCGGCCAGTTTGGACTTCAAAAGTTGTCTCGTATGAAGCGTCTCCTCATCGTATTGTACGGAAGACTTCACCGCTTCGGTTTCCAAAGTGATGCGCTCGTCAGAGAACAACATGAAGTGGTAGATCAAAATCTTAGAAGCTTCCGTCAAAGCATTCTGAGGCGTGATCGACCCATCGGTTTCAATATCTAATACCAGTTTTTCGTAGTCTGTTTTTTGCTCTACACGATAATTTTCAACGGAATATTGGACTTTTTTGATTGGCGTGAAGATCGAGTCGATCGCAATGGTTCCCAAAGGCGCATTGTTCGACTTGTTCTGCTCGGAAGGAACATACCCTCGGCCTTTCTCTATATTGAAGGTAATCTCAAAGTTAACGTCTTTGGTCATATTACAGATCACTAGATCCGTATTTAGAACCTCAAAACCACTCATTGATTTTCCAAGATCCGCCCCAGTCACCTGAGTTTGCCCGGAAACCTTCGCTACAACCTGCTCACCAGACTGCCCCTCAGCCTTAGCCTTAAGGCGAAGTTGCTTGAGGTTTAGGATGATTTCGGTAACGTCTTCGATGACTCCCGGAATGGTAGAAAATTCGTGCTCTACTCCTTCAATCTTGATAGATGAAATAGCATATCCTTCCAGAGAAGAAAGCAACACTCTTCTCAAAGCATTACCGATGGTAAGACCAAAGCCCGGCTCTAACGGTCGGAATTCAAACTGACCTTTATAATCGTCCGAGTTTAATAGAATTACTTTATCGGGTTTTATGAATTGTAAAATTGCCATATTATTGTTGGGTTGAGCAAAAATGTGATTTAATGATTATTTGTTGTAAAGTTCGACGATCAGCTGTTCCTTAATGTCTTCAGGAATCTGAATACGCTCAGGCGCTGAAACGAAAGTCCCTTCTTTCTTCTCGTCGTTGAACTGCAACCATTCGTAAGTCGATTTAGATGCCAAAGCATCGGCAATGACGTCAAGGGATTTAGACTTTTCTCTCACAGCCACCACATCGCCCGCTTTCAACAAATACGAAGGAATGTTTACCACTTCTCCGTTAACGGTAATGTGTCGGTGAGAAACCAATTGTCTTGCCCCTGCTCTACTCTTAGCAAAGCCCAAACGGTAAACCACGTTATCCAATCGGGATTCGCAAAGTTGCAAAAGAACTTCACCAGTAACCCCTTTAGAACGAGATGCCTTATCGTAAAGATTAGCAAACTGTCTCTCCAAGATACCGTAAGTATACTTTGCTTTTTGTTTTTCTGTTAGCTGAATTGCATATTCAGAACGTTTTGCACCTCTTCTTTTGTTAGGCCCGTGCTGTCCCGGTGGTTGATTTTTTCTTCGCTCGAAGTTTTTATCATCACCATAGATAGCCGCACCGAATTTACGTGCAATCTTTGTTTTTGGTCCAATATATCTTGCCATTGTTTTAGGATTTTAGATTTTAGTTTTCTTACTTTTAAGGGTAAATGAAATCATTTAGGACTTAAAAATTTAAAAACTTAAAATTTTTCAGATTATACTCTTCTTCTTTTTGGAGGTCTACATCCGTTGTGTGGCATTGGAGTCACATCAACGATTTCACTAACTTCAATTCCTGAGTTGTGGATGGATCTGATTGCAGATTCTCTACCTGCACCAGGCCCCTTAACGAATACTTTTACTCTTCTAAGCCCCGCTTCGTGAGCAACTGCCGCACAATTCTCGGCAGCCATTTGAGCCGCGAAAGGTGTATTCTTTTTAGACCCTCTGAACCCCATTTTACCGGCAGATGACCAAGAGATAACCTCTCCGTTTTTATTGGTTAAAGAAATGATAATATTATTGAAAGACGCTTGGATATGCGCTTCTCCAATCGCCTCTACTTTTACTTTTCTTTTTTTAACTGTTTTTGTTTGTTTTGCCATAATTCTAACGATTATTTACTTGCTTTTTTCTTGTTAGCAACAGTTTTTCTTCTTCCTTTACGGGTTCTAGAATTGTTTTTCGTTCTTTGGCCTCTTAAAGGTAGTCCCAGTCTGTGACGTATTCCTCGTTGGCATCCTATGTCCATCAGACGCTTGATGTTCAATTGAACCTCAGAGCGCAATTCTCCTTCTACTTTCACATTCTCTGTGATGTAGTTTCTGATGGCAGCCAATTCATCGTCATTCCATTCGTTGACTTTCTTGTCCTCGCTGATACCGGCAGCTTTCAAAATTTCAGAAGCTGTGCTTCTTCCAATTCCGTAGATGTAAGTTAAACCGATAACGCCTCTTTTGTTTTTTGGTAAATCAATACCTGAAATTCTCGCCATAATTTAATGTTAACCTTGTCTTTGTTTAAATTTTGGGTTCTTCTTGTTGATTACGAAAAGTACACCTTTTCTGCGTACAATTTTGCAATCAGCACTTCTTTTTTTAATAGATGCTCTAACTTTCATTTGATATATGTATTTCTTTTTTTCAAACGCTAAGGGGAATCTTCCAGACTCCTCCTCCTTATGTATTCCGGTTAATACCTGAATGTGATCCGCCCCTTCGTCAAATCGTAAGGGGACATCTCCAGCCTTACCTTATCGCCAGGCAATAGCTTAATGTAGTGCATCCGCATTTTACCGGAAATATGGGCAATAAGAATATGCCCATTTTCCAGTTCTACGCGAAACATGGCGTTCGAGAGAGCCTCTACGATTACGCCATCTTGTTCAATATGTTTCTGTTTAGCCATTATACTTTATTAGTAATTTGTGGTCCTTGAAAGTTTTGACTGCATCAAACCATCGTAGTGATGATTCAACAAGTACGTGTTAATCTGCTGAACCGTATCCAAGATAACGCCCACCATAATCAACAACGACGTGCCGCCGAAAAACAGCGCAAAACGATCCGTCTGAACCAATGTTCCGTACACAAGAGCCGGAAGGACTGCAAAGATAGCTAAAAATATCGAACCCGGCAAAGTTATTTTGGAAAGTATATTATCCAGATAATCAGCCGTTTCTTTCCCTGGTCTTACCTTAGGAATCAGCCCACCGTTACGCTTAAGATCGTCGGCCATCTGATTTACCGGAATGGTAATCGCCGTATAGAAGAACGTAAAGACAATAATCAAAAACGCAAACAAAACGTTATACTGCCAGCTAAATACGTTCTTAAACCCAGCAAGGAAAGTATTGGTCTCGTCCAAATTAGTGAGCAACCCGGGAACAAACATCAGTGCCTGAGCAAAGATGATCGGCATCACCCCCGCGGCATTGAGTTTTAGTGGAATCCATTGTCTCGCCCCTTGCATCAAGTTGCGATTAACCCCACCGCGCGCCTGAGCCCTACTCACATACTGAATCGGAATTTTACGTACCGCTACCGAAAGGATAATCCCCAAAAGCACCACCAGCATCCAAAACAATACTTCTACGAGAATCATAATGGTTCCCGCTCCTCCTTTTCCGGTTTGCGTAGCCACTTCCTGTACAAAAGAAGAAGGAAGATCCGCCAAAATACCAACCATAATAAGAATGGAAATACCGTTGCCTATACCGCGATCCGTAATTTTCTCACCCAACCACATTGCAAAAACCGATCCTGCGACCAAAATAACAACGCTGGGTAACCAAAACATTACGGAACTTGGATCCACGTAGTAAGCCGATTGGAACTGGCTATACGGGATAAACATCTGCGTGATGGAAGTAAGATAAAACGGCGCCTGTACCAAACACACCACGATGGTTAACCACCGCGTGATTTGATTAAGGGTATTGCGTCCGCTTTGTCCATCCTTCTGAAGTTTTTGCAGATAAGGAATGGCCATGCCCATCAACTGAACAATAATCGATGCCGAAATATACGGCATGATCCCCAAGGCCAAAATGGATGCCCGACTAAAGGCTCCTCCCGTAAATGAAGAAAGCAAACCGAGAAGTCCTGCTCCCTGTTTGCTACCTCCTTGGTTTTGGTACTGCTCCAAAAGACTTCCCACCTCGGCGATGTTAATCGCCGGAAGGGAAATATGAGATGCGAATCTATACACCAGGATCAGACTTAAAGTATAAAGGATTTTATCCCTAAGTTCTTTAAGACTCCAAATGTTTTTAAGTGTTTGTATAAATTCTTTCATTACTTGTTAAAAAAGAGATTAAAGAGTAATTGCTTTACCTCCTGCCTTAGCGATAAGCTCCTGAGCAGACTTTGTAAATTTGTCGGCAGAAATCGATACGCCAGATTTTAGCTCGCCTCTACCAAGGATTTTTACTAAATCGTTTTTGGAAGCCAAGCCATTCGCTACCAAAACTTCCTTAGTGATCTCTCCTGTAAGGTTTTTAGTATCGATAAGGGTTTGTATGGTATCCAAGTTGATTCCTCTAAACTCTTTTCTATTAACATTATTGAAACCGAATTTCGGCAATCTTCTCTGAAGTGGCATTTGCCCTCCTTCAAAACCAATCTTGTAAGAATATCCTGATCTTGATTTCTGACCTTTATGACCTTTCGTTGAAGTACCGCCTTTTCCGCTTCCTTGCCCTCTACCAATTCTCTTAGAATTGTGAGTCGATCCGCTTGCCGGTTGTATGTTGTTTAACTTCATTTTAGTTAGATTTGGGATTGTTAAGATGAGAGAGAAGAGACTCGAAAATACAGAGAAGAAACTCCTTTGAATTTTTTAAGCCCCTTTTCTCTTTCTCTATTTTTATTTTTGAACTTCGACTAAGTGACTCACTGCAGCAACCATACCTAGGATGGCAGGCGTTGCTTCGTGCTCTACAACTTGGTGTAATTTTCTAAGACCTAAAGCTTCAAGGGTTCTCTTTTGCGTTTTAGTTCTACCAATAGCACTTCTTACTTGTTTTACTTTAATTGTTGCCATTTGTCCTGAAACTTTTTTAGTGTTTAAATACTTTGTCTAATGATACACCTCTCATTCTTGCAATCTCTTCCGGTGTTCTGATGTCCAACAACGCCTTGAAAGTTGCTTTCACAACGTTGTGCGGGTTAGAAGATCCTTTAGATTTAGTAAGAATGTCTTTGATACCGGCAGATTCCACAACGATACGAACCGTGTTACCAGCAATAACTCCGGTACCGTGGGAAGCAGGCTTCATGAAAACGTCCGCTCCTCCGTATCTTGCTGAAACTTCGTGATAAATCGTTCCTTCTTTTGTAATAGGAACTCTCACCAAGTTTTTCTTTGCATCTTCCACCGCCTTGGAAATCGCCGTAGCAACTTCCTTGGATTTACCCAAACCGTAACCGATAACGCCAGCCTCGTCTCCTACCACTACGATGGCAGAAAATCCGAAAGCACGCCCTCCTTTGGTTACTTTGGTTACTCTGTTTACAGCTACGAGACGATCTTTAAGTTCTAATCCTCCCGGTTTTACTTTTTCGATATTATCTAGTCCTAACATTATTTCCGAAATTTTATGATTAGAATTTAAGTCCGCCTTCTCTCGCACCATCCGCAAGAGCTTTCACTCTACCGTGGTATACGAATCCGTTTCTGTCGAACACTACGTTTTCAATCCCTACCGCTTTCGCTTTTTCTGCAATGGCTTTCCCTACTTCTGCAGAGATTTCAACCTTTGTTCCTTTTGCATTAAGCGCTCTGGAAGAAGCCGATGCCAATGTCTTTCCTTCTTTGTCGTCGATCAATTGTGCGTAAATTTCCTTATTACTTTTGTAAACGGATAATCTTGGCAATTCAGCAGAGCCGGAAATTTTTCCTCTTACTCTTCTTTTGATTCTTAATCTTTTTTCTAATTTATTCAGTGCCATTTTCTTACAATTTATTAAGCAGATTTACCAGCTTTACGTCTAACAATTTCTCCAACAAATCTAACCCCTTTTCCTTTGTACGGTTCAGGCTTTCTGAATGAACGGATTTTCGCCGTAACCATTCCCAAAAGTTGCTTGTCGTGAGACGATAAAGTAATAATCGGGTTTTTACCTTTTTCAGTCAATGTATCCACTTTGATCTCGCTAGGAAGTTCCAAAACGATACCGTGAGAGAATCCCAAAGCCAACTCCAGCTTTTGACCGGAATGCGAAGCTCTGTATCCTACCCCTACCAATTCGAGTTTCTTTTCGAAACCTTCGGATGTACCAACAATCATGTTGTTGATAAGCGCACGGTAAAGACCGTGAAGCGCCTTGTGTTGTTTAGAATCTGAAGGACGGTTTACGTTAAGTTCCCCTTCTTTCAGTTCTAGGGTAATTCCTCCGGTAAGTTCCTGTGTAAGCTCTCCTTTAGGACCTTTTACCGTTACTACACCGTCTTTCTCAGTGACTGTAACTCCGGCAGGAATCGTTATAATTGCTTTACCAATTCTTGACATTTTCCTTTTTTTAAAAATTAATAAACATAGCAGATTACTTCGCCGCCAACATTTTCATTTTTCGCTTGCTTACCCGTCATCACTCCCTTGGAAGTGGAGATAATAGCGATCCCTAGCCCGTTAAGAACTCTTGGAAGTTCTGAAGAACCAGCATAGTATCTCAAACCTGGACGAGAAGCTCTCTGGATAGATTTGATAGCCGGCTTTCCGGTTAGTTTATCATACTTCAAAGCGATTTTGATCGTTCCCTGAACATTGTTATCCTCAAACTTGTAGTTTGTGATGTAACCTTGGTCAAATAGAATCTTCGTAATCTCCTTTTTGATTTTCGATGCAGGAATTTCCACCACTTTATGGCCTGCGCTTTGTGCGTTCCTTACTCTTGTTAGGAAATCTGAAATTGGATCTGTTACCATTTTTCTTTTTTTGTTGTTATTGGTTAATGATAATCAGTATTTGAAAACCAACGGAAAGCGACCCGCCCCGAAAGAAAAGCCTCTTTCCGCCTCGGCCTTCAAACTTAATTATCTCGATTTAATCTAAATTGTTACCAACTTGCTTTTTTAACGCCCGGAATAAGACCTTGGTTGGCCATCTCACGGAACGTTACCCGAGAAATCCCGAAGGTTCTCATGTATCCTCTTGGTCTTCCGGTTAGCTTGCAACGGTTGTGCAATCTTACTGGGGAAGCGTTTTTAGGAAGTTTTTGCAATGCTTCGTAATCGCCAGCTTCTTTCAAAGCTTTTCTTTTCTCAGCATATTTAGCAACCAGTGCTTCTCTTTTGCGCTCACGCGCTTTCATTGATTCTTTAGCCATTTCTTAGTTCTTTTTGAATGGTAAACCGAAGTGAGTTAATAATGCTTTCGCCTCTTTATCCGTCTGAGCCGTCGTTACGAAAGTGATGTCCATCCCTTGGATTTTTTTCACTTTGTCGATTACGATCTCAGGGAAAATAATCTGCTCGGTAATACCAAGGTTATAGTTTCCTCTTCCGTCGAAACCGTCAGCTTTAATTCCGCTAAAATCTCTGATTCGAGGAAGTGCAGAAGAAGTCAAACGATCCAAGAACTCGTACATTTTGTCCGATCTTAGCGTTACTCTTGCTCCTACAGGCATCCCTTTTCTTAGCTTGAAAGCCGCCTCGTCCTTCTTAGACAAAGTCCCGACAGCTTTCTGCCCGGTAATTGCGGTAAGTTCCTCCACGGCATAGTCTACAATTTTCTTGTCTGCAGTGGCCGCACCCAAACCTTGGGATACCACAATCTTCACCAACTTAGGTACTTGCATAATGCTTTTGTACCCAAATTCTTCCATCATTGCAGGAACAATTTTCTCTTTATATAGTTGTTTTGGTCTTGCTACGTATTCCATAATTTAGATTTCTTTACCGGTTGTTTTAGCAATTCTTACTTTCTTATCACCTTCCACTTTGTAGCCAACCTTTGTCGCTTTTCCTTCGGAGTCCAAAAGAGCCACATTGGAAATATTGATGGAAGCTTCCTTCTCTACAATACCCCCTTGAGGATTAGAAGCAGAAGGCTTAACGTGTTTTTTCACGATGTTTACACCTGCCACAATCACTCTAGGGTCTTGTCCTTCTTTGCGGATAACCTGAAGAACCTCTCCTTTGCTCCCTTTATTTTTACCGGTCGTAACGATAACGTTATCTCCTCTTTTAATTTTAACTTTAGTCATTTTTTCTAAAATTTTAAAACATTAAAGTACTTCAGGGGCCAATGAAATGATCTTCATGTATTCCTTATCTCTAAGCTCTCTCGCCACAGGACCGAAAACACGGGTTCCTCTCATCTCTCCTGCCGCATTCAAAAGAACGCAAGCATTGTCATCGAAAGAAATATACGATCCGTCTTTTCTTCTAACCGCCTTCTTGGTTCTCACCACTACAGCCTTAGAAACTTGTCCTTTCTTTGCGTTTCCGGATGGTGTAGAATCCTTGATAGTCACTACGATTTTATCACCAACTGAAGCATATCTTCTTCTGGTTCCTCCCAGAACTCTGATAACCAATACCTCCTTAGCACCTGTGTTATCAGCAACTTTTAATCTTGATTCTGTTTGTAACATTACTTAGCTTTTTCAATGATTCTTACTAATCTCCATCTTTTATTCTTGCTCAAAGGTCTAGTCTCTTGGATAAGAACTGTATCACCTTCGTTGCACTCGTTGTTTTCATCATGTGCGGTGTATTTCTTCGTTTTCAATACGAATTTACCGTACATTGGATGTTTCATTCTCATCGTTTCGCTTACAACAATAGTTTTTTCCATTTTGTTGCTGGAAACCACTCCGATTCTTTCTTTTCTTAAATTTCTTTCCATTGTAAAATGAATTATTGTTGTTTAGCGGTTAATTCGGTTTGTACTCTTGCGATTGTTTTTCTCAAATCTCTGATCTGGATCGGATTTTCAATCGGACTGATCTTGTGAGCCAATTTCATCTTATTGTAATCGGCTTTCAAAGCAGCCAGTTGGTTCTGAAGATCCGCAACGCTTAAATTCTTGATGTCAGCTTTATTCATTTCTTCAAAGATTATTGAGGTTTAACAAAATCGTTAGCCACGACAAATTTAGTCACTACTGGCAATTTCTGTGCCGCAAGACGAAGCGCTTCTTTCGCTACCTCGTAAGGTACGCCTCCTACTTCGAACATAATCTTACCAGGTTTTACAACAGCCACCCAATATTCCACAGCACCTTTACCTTTACCCATCCGTACTTCGGCTGGTTTCTTGGTGATTGGCTTATCCGGGAAAATTTTAATCCAAAGCTGCCCCTCTCTTTTCATATATCGCGTTGCAGCAATACGAGCCGCCTCGATTTGTCTTGCAGTAATCCATGCGCCTTCCATAGCCTTGATTCCGAAAGTACCATACGCCAATTGGTTTCCTCTTTGCGCATTTCCTTTCATCTTCATTTTATGAACACGACGGAATTTTACTCTTTTTGGTTGTAACATAATCTTTTAGATGTTAGATGTTAGATGTTAGATGTTAGATAAATTTTCAATCAGTTCTTGTAACGGAAGTTCTAATTTCTAATTTCTCGCTTCTAACTTCTGATTAATTATTGTTATTGTTTCGTCTTGGTCTTCTGCCGGATTCTCTCTCCGATCTTCCACCAGACTTTTTCTGTTGTCCTACCAGTGGGGAAAGCTCTCTCTTTCCGTACACCTCGCCTTTCATGATCCATACCTTAACGCCCAATCTACCGTAAGTAGTGTGCGCCTCAGACCAATGATAGTCGATATCGGCTCTGAATGTAGACAATGGGATTCTTCCTTCTTTGAAAGATTCGCTTCTTGCCATTTCTGCACCGTTCAAACGTCCAGAAATCTGTACCTTAATTCCTTCTGCTCCCATTCTCATGGTTGAAGCAATAGCCATTTTAACGGCTCTTCGGTAAGAAATTCTGTTTTCGATTTGCTTCGCGATGCTGTCAGCCACCAATACGGCATCCAATTCCGGTCTTTTAATCTCAAAAATGTTGATCTGAACTTCCTTACCGGTAAGTTTTTTCAACTCTTCTTTCAATTTGTCAACCTCCTGACCTCCTTTACCGATGATCAATCCCGGTCTTGCCGTTGTAATGGTTACCGTTACCAGTTTCAAGGTTCTCTCGATGAAAATTCTTGAAACGCCTCCTTTAGATAATCTTGCCTCAAGGTATCTTCTGATTTTGTAGTCTTCCGCGATACGGTCTCCGTAATCGTTTCCGCCAAACCAGTTAGAATCCCATCCTCTGATGATTCCTAGTCTGTTACCAATTGGATTTGTCTTCTGTCCCATACCTTGAATTATTTATTATCTTTTGAGTCTAAAATTAACGTAACGTGATTGCTTCTCTTTCTGATTCTATACCCTCTACCTTGTGGAGCTGGTCTTAGTCTCTTTAATTGTCTTGCGCTATCCACGTAAATTTCTTTAACGAAAAGGTTAGCCTCTTCAATATCCGCTCCTTCGTTCTTCACTTGCCAGTTTGCGATAGCCGAAAGAAGAAGTTTTTCCAATTTGTTAGAAGCTTCTTTTTTAGAATATCTCAAGATGTAAAGAGCTTTATCTACGCTCTCCCCACGGATGATATCGGCAACGAGTCTCATTTTTCTAGGGGATGAAGGGCAATCGTTAAGACGAGCTTTTACAACATCCTTGTTTGCTATTTTTCTAGCTAATGCGCTATCTTGTTTTCTTGATCCCATGATTATCTGCTACCTTTATTTTTGTTACCACCGTGACCTCTGAAAGATCTTGTCGGAGAAAATTCGCCTAACTTATGACCCACCATGTTTTCCGTAACATATACCGGGATAAATGTCTTCCCGTTGTGTACCGCAATGGTTTGTCCTACGAAGTCCGGAGAAATCATTGACGCTCTGGACCAAGTTTTAATTACTGTCTTTTTACCAGACTCTATATTTGCCTGAACCTTCTTATCTAAATGATGAGCGATGAAAGGTCCTTTTTTAAGTGATCTTGCCATAATTATTTTCTTTTAGATACGATGTAACGGTTAGACACTTTATTTTTCTTTCTGGTTTTGTAACCTTTAGCCGGCTTACCGTTTCTTGATCTTGGGTGACCTCCTGAAGAACGTCCTTCACCACCACCCATTGGGTGATCTACTGGGTTCATTACAACCGCTCTGGTTCTTGGTCTTCTACCTAACCATCTGCTTCTACCCGCTTTACCGGATACCGTAAGTTGGTGATCGGAGTTAGATACCGAACCAATCATTGCGATACACTCGGTAAGAATCATTCTGGATTCTCCTGAAGGCAATTTTACGATGGCATACTTACCGTCTCTGGATGTCAATTGCGCTGAAGATCCTGCTGATCTTGCAAGAATAGCCCCTTGACCAGGCTTCATCTCGATACAAGAAATCACAGTACCCAACGGAATGTTTTTTAGTTTCATTGCGTTACCAATTTCTGGCTCGCAGCTCTCAGAAGAAATAACTTTCTGATCGACTTTGATACCGCTTGGCGCGATGATGTATCTTTTTTCACCATCAGCGTATTCCAATAGAGCGATGAAAGCCGTTCTGTTTGGATCGTACTCTACAGATTTTACCGTCGCCTCAACATCAAACTTGTTTCTTTTGAAGTCGATAATTCTGTATTTCTTCTTGTGTCCACCTCCGGTGTAACGCATGGTCATTTTACCAGTGTTATTACGTCCACCTGACTTTTTAATACCAACAACTAGAGATTTCTCTGGTTTGTTTGTAGTAATTTCCTCAAAATTGTTCACAATTCTGAATCTCTGTCCCGGGGTGATAGGTTTTAATTTTCTAACAGACATTACTATTATTTATAATTATATGATTAATTGCTAAATGCTTTATTAGTTTTTAAGCAGAATGCAGGAGAGGGTTTCCACATCCTGCATACCGCTTTCAAACTATAATTTACACTGAAAAGATGTCGATTACTTCGCCTTCTGCAAGCTTTACAATCGCTTTTTTCAGTTTGTTGGTTTTCCCAACCTGTAGTCCTTTTTTGGTGTACTTCGCAGATACTTTCGGCGCATAAATCATGGTATTTACGTCCGCTACCTTTACACCATAAGCTGCTTCTACTGCGTTTTTGATTTGGATTTTATTGGCTTTAGTATCCACTAAGAAGCTGTATGTCCCTCTCAAATCCGTCAGATAGTTTGCTTTTTCTGAAATGACTGGTTTAATAATAACTGACATGATTTATTTCTTTAAGTTTTCTGTGAATTTTTCTACCGCACCCTCAACAAACACAATCTCACCAGCGTTGATCAAATCGTAAGAAGAGATCTCGTTGTAAGTAAGAACTTTGGTTTTAGGCAAGTTTCTTGAAGACAGATAAACATTTTTATTTGCTTCAGGAAGAATATACAAAGACTTCTTACCTTCGAAACCTAACGCGTTGTTGATATTGATAAACTCCTTAGTTTTAGGGGTTTCAAAAGAAAACGCCTCCAATACTTTAATAGAGTTATCTCTCATTTTTTGAGAAAGAACAGATTTCTTAGCCAATCTCTTCAACGCTTTGTTAAGCTTGAATCTGTAGTTTCTTGGCTTAGGACCAAATACACGACCTCCTCCTTTGAATACCGGAGATTTAATATCACCGTAACGGGCAGATCCTGATCCTTTTTGTTTTTTCAACTTCTTAGTCGAAGCCGTAATCTCACTTCTTTCTTTGGATTTATGCGTTCCTTGTCTTTGTGCGGCAAGGTACTGCTTTACTTCTAGGTAAACCGCGTGTTGGTTAGGCTCAATCCCGAATACCGAATCGTCCAACGTTACTTTTTTCCCGGTTTCCTTTCCCTGGATGTTATATACTACTAGTTCCATCTTCTTACAATTACATATGAATTTTTAGCTCCCGGAACAGCACCTTTTACAACTAAAAGATTTTGTTCTTCATCAACTTTCAACACTTGCAGGTTCTGTACGGTAACTTGCTTACCTCCCATTCTTCCTGCCATTCTCATCCCCTTGAATACTCTCGAAGGATCAGATCCCGCACCAATAGAACCCGGCGCTCTCAATCGGTTGTGCTGCCCGTGAGTTTGCTGCATTACACCGCCGAAACCGTGTCTTTTCACAACCCCTTGGAAACCTTTACCTTTAGACGTTCCGGTTACATCCACAAATTCTCCTTCAGAGAAAAGATTAACCTTCACCTCATCTCCTACTTTCAAGTGATCGAATCCGTGATGGAATTCTACCAACTTGGCTTTAGGAGCCGAACCAGCCTTTTTGAAATGACCGGCCAACGCTTTACCAACGTTCTTCTCACTCTTGTCATCGAAACCCAACTGATAGCCCACATAGCCATCATTCTCTACGGTTCTGACCTGTAAAACCGAACATGGCCCCGCTTGAATAACTGTACATGGAATATTCTTCCCGTTCTCGTCAAACAATGAGGTCATACCGATTTTTTTACCAATAATACCTGACATTATACTAAATTATTATATCTTGTTATTTACTTGATTTTCATTTCACTTTAAAAAGCACTTCTATTTTTTGCTTTAGGCGTACTTCTCCCGTAAAATGAGTGTGCAAATTTATGTTTTTTTTCTTAACTGACAAACAGCAAGTTAAAAATATTTTGATTTTTAGACGATTTCATCCGATATTTTTCCTCGTTAGCCTTTTTTCCTCCTTTCAAAAGGCCTTTATCTAAGATTTCATCTCTCCCTTCTCCGTTCGCAACACCACAACCTCCAACCCACGAAAATCGTCATACCCAAATAAAAAAAGGACCGCCCAAAGCAGTCCTCAACAATTTAGTCCTAAGATTTTTTAGTTCTAATCAATCGTATCAAATCGGGTATACTCTGCGATTTTCGCCGGAATCTTGATCCCTTTTTCCGTCTGATTGTTTTCCAAAAGGGCCGCCATAATCCGAGGCAAAGCCATTGCCGAACCATTAAGCGTATGCGCCAACTGCGCCTTGCCTTCCGCTCCTTTGTAACGGCACTTCAAGCGATTAGCCTGAAACGTCTCAAAATTGGATACCGAACTGACCTCCAGCCACTTCTCCTGCGCCGCACTCCAAACCTCAAAATCATAAGTCATCGCCGAAGTAAAGCCCATATCTCCTCCGCACAGCCTCAATATCCTGAACGGAAATTCCAAATCGGTTAAAAGCCCTTTCACGTGCTCCACCATTTCCTCAAGCGCCGCATAGGAGTTCTCCGGTTTTTCAATGCGCACAATCTCCACTTTTTCAAACTGGTGTAAACGATTAAGCCCGCGCACGTGCGCCCCATAACTCCCCGCTTCCCGACGATAACATTGGGAAAAAGCCGTATTCTTAACCGGAAGATTTTTCTCCTCCAAAATCACATCCCGATAAATATTGGTTACCGGAACTTCCGCCGTGGGAATCAGGTAAAGGCCATCCTCCCCAATATAATACATCTGTCCTTCCTTATCCGGCAATTGCCCCGTACCATAACCCGAAGCCTCATTAACCACATGCGGAGGATTCACTTCCAAATACCCCGCTTCCACGTTTTTATCCAAGAAATACTGAACCAAAGCCCGCTGCAGCCGAGCCCCCTTTCCTAAATAAACCGGAAAACCTGCTCCGGCAATTTTCACCCCAAGTTCGAAATCAATCAAGTTGTACTGTTTGGCCAATTCCCAGTGAGGCACCGCACCTTCGCCCAAGCCCTCCACTTCATGAGATTGATAAACCACCTCATTGTCCTCTGCCGACTTTCCCGCTTTTACCAACTCGTTCGGGATATTCGGAATAAGGTACAACGTTTCCAAAAGCGTCTTCTCACTTTGCTCCAACTTTTGCTTCAAATCCTGAGAAGCCGTCTTATATTCCGCCGTGCGAGCCTTCGCCGCCTCGGCTTCCTCTTTCTTCCCCTCCTTCATTAACAATCCTATCGCTTTGGATATTTTGTTCATCTGAGCCAAAGTTTCATCCAGCTCAAATTGTATTTTTTTCCGTTCATCATCCGTTGCGATAGCCTCTTCCACCAAATGAAGTTGTTGGAAATGCCGCTTGCGGAGCCCTTCCATAACGCGCTCTTTATTCTCGCGCAGAAAATTGACCTGTAACATATTTTATCTTAAAGGGTTGTTTATAAAAATTAATAAAATGAAGGCGACAGCAAAATCGCTCGTCACCATTCTTAAGTCCTGCAAATTTAATGATTATTTTACGATTCGGATGACATTAGGCTGCCCTTCCACTTTTTCAAACACAAGCGTCCCCTTGTAAAATACCCGCTTAATCCGAAACCACTGCGACGTCCACTCGTATTCCAGCCGTAAAGCATCCTCCTCAATCTCCGTCGAAGCCGAGGTAAGATAACGCACCATTAGATTGGAAACATAAATCGACTCCCCCGCCGTACCGCCACTCTGAAGCGTTCTCGTAGCCCCGGCTACATATTCCAAATAATACCGTCCCTCCGAATCCGTTTTTTTTGACGCCGACACCGTCACCCCGTCTCGAAGCGCATCCGAATCATAAAGAACCACCGAACTATACGCCGCCGAATTCGCCGTGTTCAATAGATCCACACCCGCCGCATCCGAAACATAAAAGTGTAAAACCTGATCCATATTCGCCCCCGTCACTTGATCGCCGCGGCAACCGAAAAGCCCCAATAAACCCGTAAAAAAAATCAAATACTTCATCCTAGTTTGGAAAATTTATAAACGAAAAAAATCACCGCCATCACACCGCCCAAAGTTATGCAAATTAAAGAAATCAACGCCGCAACCAATGGTTTTTCACCCGGAAGAAAAAACAGATACCCCAAAAGCATCAACAGCAAAATCACCACCCCTATAAACAAACTAGCCGTAATATGCCCCATCGCCGACAACAAATTCCCCATCGGAATTCTCATCAAAATACAAGACGCCATCTGCCAAAACATGATTTTCAAAACCGAAACATCTTGACACCCCTCTCCAAACAAAGCCATAAGCTCCCGCGAAAACCAATACCCCGAAACCAAAAGCACTCCCGTTACCGGAACAAAAATAAAATAATACGTCTTAATAAAATGCCTTAAATATGTCTTTTGGTCCGCTCGCCTGCAAAGTTCGGGATACAACGTCTGGGTATAAACCTGAGCCAAAAAAATAAGATTCATCGGAATAAGCGTACTGATCTTATACCACCCCACAGCCTCGGCAGAAAAATAACGTCCAACAAAAAAAACATCCAACAAAAACACCCACATAAAAACGATATACGTCAAAACCGATTTAATCGAGAAATCCCAAAAAGCCTTACGAAACCCCTGCTCTAACGAAACCCATGAAGAACGAAACCGATGAAGAAACAAAACACTAAACGGATACAAACACAAGGAAACCACATACCCCCAAGCCCCATAAAAAATCGTCAGAAGCACTCCTGAAACCAAGGCTACACTATTGCTCACAATCTCTATTCTGGCGTATTTCTTATTATCCAATTCGGCGCGAACCTCTGCCTTAGCCTGCTCCAAAAGAAACAAACCAAAGAGCCGAAAAAGCATCAGAAAAACCAATCCCAAAACCGCCCATTGCCCCCAATAAAACACCAAAGCCGAAGCAATAACCACCACCGATAAAACCGCCTGATAGCCCATCCCTTGCCGCAAAGCATAATGCCGCAAATCCTGCAATGCCTCTCCGTCGGAACGTGCCCCAAACCTCAGCATTCCGTGCGAAGCTCCAAATCCGACCATGGGAATAAAAAATCCAACAAAATTCAAAGCGATGGTAAGCCTCCCAAATTCGGATTCGGAAAGAACCCAAACCAAAAAAAGCATCATCCCAAACGCCAAAATTTTAGCATAAACCGATGACACCCCAACCCACCAGCCCGACTGGCGAATAAACCCGCTAATCCCCCTCATTCTTATCCCTCAAAACGTTTTTATAAACTTCATGAAACTGCCCTCCAACCGCTTCCGGAGAAAAAACCTTTTGAGCAAATGCTCTAATCTTTTCTCTGTCGTAGCATCCTTTTTCCTCCAAAGCCTCCGCCATTGCCGCACTTAAAAGCAAAGAATCTGGCTTTTCGAGAAGCCATCCAAAGCCTTCCGGAAAAAACTCGCTAACCCCACCCACATCCGTAGAAATCACTTTGGTTCCGCAAGAAAAAGCCTCCGCAATAACACAAGGCTGATTTTCATCTTCACTAAACAAAATAAAATAATCGCACCGTCGCATCCGCTCGGCCACCTGTGCCAAGGTTTGCGCCCCAAAAACCACTATTACCTCCCCAAAACCGGATTGCCAAGCCCGCTGCCGAAGCGCAGACAAATCGTTCTCCGAACCGTCGCCGCCAATTTCCAAGCGAAAACGATACCCTTTCTTCATCAAACCAATGGCGGAGTCTAAAATCTCCATCGGTTTTTTACGCCGTATCAGATTGGAAACATGAAGAAAAGTAACCGTTGCCGAATCTGCCCTTTTCTCCGAAACAAAAAGTCCCGTATCAACCACATTGGGAATAACTTTCATTTCCCGTTTAATCCCCAGCGTCTGGAGCCCCAAAGAAAGCTCTCGGCTTACCGGCAAAACCAAAGAAGACTGATTGCCCAAATACCAAGCCATCCATCGCTTTCCCCAAGAAAGTCGAGACCGATTTTTTTTTCGTAACGCCGTCCAATGCTCGGTCACCACATAAGGAATTCCCCATCTTTTTTTCAACCATACCGCAAAAAATAACGGCGTATACAAAACATTCGCATGAACCACATCCGGCTGTTGCACAAGCCTAAACCCCAAACGATACGCCCGCATTCGTTCCAAAAAATTAAAAATCGGAAAAGCTCTCTTTTTATAATAAACCGTTACAACCCTTACCCCTTCGCGCATTCGATCTTCCACCTCAAACCGAGCTTCAAGCCCCGAATCCCCGATGGCATGAAGCACTTCAACCTCATCCAAAACCGAAGCCGCCTGCGCATGCCTATGCACAAAATTACCATTGGTCGGCTCCAAACGGTTAGGAAACCACGACGAAATAAAAAGTACCCGGTAACACATCCTTCAATCCCATTAGTGAAACACAAATATAAAAAAAACCACCATGCGGCGGTTTTCAATACTCATCCTAAGTAAAAAGTTATTCTTATTCGGCATAAATACCGGCCCAACTCTGCTTAAGCGGCAGAAGGAAATCCGACAAAAACGCCACATAGTTCGATTTAGAAAAATCGAAAACCTCGATCTCCCGAGAAAGACGCCCTTCCTTCAACGCCGTACGAAATGCCTGAAGCGTCATGGTTTTCACCTCGCCCTCTTCCACAAAGCAGGCCTTCATCCTATCGAAAAGCCCCAGCTGAAACTGCCCGTCCAACTCCCGCATCAACCCGTTGAGCGCATCAATAGAACAGCCCGACGCCGCTTCCTTTTCTTCATCAACCGCAATGACGATAAACTGATTCTTCTCCACCTTAAACGAGGAAGAAAGCGGTTTGCCATGCGCCGCCCAAGACCCTAAAAAATCGTAAAGTCTCTCGGCAATCACTTTACTTTCCTTCGCCGTAAAAGGCCTTGAAGCAGGGTAAATCAGCACCCTGTAATCGTTCATTTCTATAATTTCGGATTCTTCTATTTTCATTTTTTAAACCTAAAACGTTTAATTATTTTTCTACAAGTCCTCGGCTTCGGTAATCAATTCCACGATGTCCTTCACTTCAACCTGATGGTTTTGGTTAAAATGCTTTACCCCGTCCGTCATCATCGTATTGCAGAAAGGGCATCCCGTGGCTATGACCTCCGGAGCACTTTTGAGAGCCTCCTCCGTCCTCTCGATATTGATATCCTTCACTCCCTTTTCGGGTTCTTTAAACATCTGCGCCCCTCCGGCTCCGCAACAAAGCCCATTTTGCTTGCAGCGCTTCATTTCCACCAACTCTGCGTCCAGTTTTTTGAGAAGTTCCCGTGGTGCCTCATACTCACCGTTAGCTCGGCCGAGGTAGCAAGGATCGTGAAAAACGATTTTCTTACCTTCAAATTTTCCTCCCTCAATTTTCAATCGTCCTTCTTCCATCAACTGCTTTAAAAACTGCGTATGATGAAGCACCTCGTAAGTCCCACCCAAAGCAGGATACTCATTTTTCAACGTATTGAAACAATGCGGACAAGCCGTTACAATCGTCTTCACCCCGTAACCGTTAAGCACCTCAATATTAGTAAGCGCCATCATTTGAAAAACAAACTCGTTTCCGGCACGTTTCGCCGGATCTCCCGTACAACTCTCCTCCTGCCCCAATACGGCAAATGACACCCCCAACTCATTCAAAAGCTTACAAAAAGCACGAGTGATTTTCTTTGCACGGTCATCAAAACTGCCCGCACACCCCACCCAAAACAACACTTCCGGAGCCTTACCTTCCGCGGCATATTCTGCCATCGTTTTAATATGCATTTTCTCTTTTTTTAAATTAAACTAATACCGCGCGCCATTCTAATCGTTCGCCCAATTCAACCTGTCGGCTTGATTGTACTGCCAAGGCGCCGCATTATTTTCGATATTGGTCATCATAAGATTCCACTCCTGCGGAGCAGAAGATTCCTCCATAATCATGTAACGACGCAAATCCACAATAATCGACAGCGGATCTATAAGCACCGGACAAGCCTCCACGCAAGCATTACAAGTCGTACAAGCCCGTAGTTCCTCACGCAAAATATAATCGTCTAAAAGCTTCTTTCCATCGTCCACAAAACGACCGTTATCCGTGATATTTCGGCCAACTTCCTCCAGACGATCCCGCGTATCCATCATAATCTTTCGAGGAGAAAGCTTCTTCCCCGTAAGGTTTGCCGGACAAACCGCCGTACACCGCCCGCATTCCGTACAAGTATAGGCATTGAGAAGCTGAACCCGATTCAAATCAAAAACATCGCTCGCTCCAAATTTCTCCACCGCCTGATCCGAAGACACTGCAGGAGCCGCATAAGGGTCGGCATTAGGATCCATCATCAAGCGAATCTCCTTAGTAACGGACGTCAAATTATCCAACTGCCCCTTAGGTTGAAGCTTGGCAAACCAAGTGTTGGGAAAAGCGAGCAGAATATGCAAATGCTTGGAATAATAAAGGTAATTCATAAAAAAAAGAATTCCCACAAAGTGAAACCACCAAGCTCCCCTTTCAATAAACGAAAGCACCGAAGTCCCGAAATTAAACCAATCCATCACCGGTGCAAACAACCACTGACTAACCGGAAAATACCCATGAGAAGGAAGCTCACCCGCTTTCTGCAAAAGCAAATCCGCCGAGTTCATACTGAAAAAAGCCAGCATAAGAGCCATCTCAATCACCAAAATCCAATTGGCATCGTCTTTCGGCCATCCTAAAAGTTCCTTTCTATTAAGCCGGCGAACATGCAAAAAATTCCGTCTGATGAAGAAAACCACAACCGCAACCATCACCAACAAAGCCAAAACTTCCAAAGTCGCCGTAAATCCTTGGTAAAGATAATCCCCCATCACACGGCTCAAAACCCGATGAGTCCCAAAAATACCGTCGATGACGATTTCCAACAATTCGGTGTTTATAACCAAAAAGCCTACATAGACCAAAGCATGAAAAAAACCAGCCACCGGCCTTGCCCCCATCTTACCTTGCCCCAACGCCACCTGAGCCATCAGGGCCCAACGCTCTTTCCTGCGATCACTGCGATCAATAGCCTTTCCCAGCCGAATATTTCTGTAAATCGTCTTCAAACTTTTGGCAAACCAGCCTAAGCCCACCACAAGAAGGATGACAAAGAGAACGTTATCAATGTACTGCATACGACTCCGATTCGTTTTTTAGGGTTAGTATTATTTTCCGAAAACCGATATGTTAACGTAACGTTTAGGATTAGCTTTCATATCCTCCACCAAGGCATTAAGATTTTCGGCCGTCTTATTCAGATTGTGGTAAAGTTGCTCATCTTTGGTCAGTTTACCAAGCGAGCCCTCCCCTTTATTTATGCTGACAATAACATTATTGAGCTGATCCGCCGTCACACTGAGTTTATCAATCGTATGATTTAATTTTTGAACATCCACCTGCTCGGCCACATGACCGTATTTGTCTATTGCCTGACGGGCACTCACCGTAGCCAAATTAGCATTATCCAAAACCTTTTGCAACCTCGGATCCGCACTGGATAACAAACGATTCGTTTCGCTGGATGTTTGCTCAAAAGAGGCAACCGTTTTGTTCAGGTTAATCAAAAGTGCCTTGATTTCCGCCTGATTACGAGCATCCGTCAAAGCATTGGCATTCCCCATCAACGAATCGGCCCTTTTTAAAACATTTTTCAGTTGATCCGCCACAGGCCCTACCTGAGAAGACACCCCTTGCATCATAGATTCCTTAAATCCACCCGATAACGTATCTCCGCTTTTGGCTATTTCTCCGCCATAAGCCAAATTAACACGAAGCTGCTTGCCCGACATTAACCCCGGCTCGAAAATTTCCAACGTTGACGATTTGGAAAACCGAAACTTCTCGTCCACCAAAATCTTCAAAATAAAATGAATCTTCCCATCCCGATCCGTTACGGGAACAATCTGATCCACCTGCCCAACTTTCAACCCATTAATGGACACCGGACTACTCGCCTCCAACCCTTCAACGTTATCGTACTTGGCATAATAAACTGAATCTGTCGTAAAAAAGCTCTTCCCTCTCATAAACTGAAAAAGGAATACAAAACCTATAATCGAAACAACAGCAATAAGACCGGCTTTAATTTCTTTTGATAATTTCACTTTGCACCAATATTTTTAGATAGCAAATATATAATAATTTAATTTAACCCCGAGCGCGCCCACCCCCAAAAACAAAAGAGCGACAACCAATGGTCATCGCTCTCTTTATCGTTTCACAAACGGTTGCATTATTATTTCGCCGTCTTGTTCCAAACTTCAATTCTGAAGTCTTTAATGTCCGCATTATCCTGAAGACTCTTCAAATACTGCTGGCCGAACATTTGCGCATTCTGAGACTGCACCGCCTCGGCGATCTGTGCCGCATCACCTGGTTGCTTATTAACCGTTTCCGATTTTTTAACCAAAAGGTAAACTCCCGTCATCCCTTCAATCGGATTAGAAACCTTCCCTTTAGCAACACCAAATGCCGCTCCTGCCACTTTAGGCTCCATCGCCATGCCTACCATCGGGCTGATGAGATTAACCTGAGCGGAGGCCTTGCTCGATCCAAACGCTTTCGCCAGCTGATCCAGAGTCGAAACTTTGGACGCCTTAATTTTCTCGATGATTTTCTTAGCCGCAAGTTGGTTTTTCACCACCGGTTCCAATTGTTCGCGAAGCGATTCGGGATCGGCAAGTTCACCGTCGTATTTTCCGTTCAGAAAAGCCACCACGCGGTCTCCCGTACCTTCCACTACAAAAAGTTCGGTATCTCCCTTGGAACGTTTTTTGTCAAAAGCCCATGCGATAATCTCCGCATCTTTATCCGTCCCTATCCCTTGAAGCTGTCCGTCGAAACGCTTCACACTCTTAGGATTGGAGAATTGGTAATGGTCCTTCTTGGCAATATTTGCAAAGTCATTAAACGATTTACCCTCTGCCTGTTGAATAAAACGAGTAGCTTTTCTGTTCACTTCGTTCTCCGTAGCTTCAGAAGGTCGCAAAGCCTTAACGAGATTCGCTACTTTGTAAGTCATCGCTCCCGTTTTCTTATCTTGAATGTTAATGATATGATATCCAAACTGGGTTTCCACTACTCCAGTCGCTCCTTTAGGATTATTGGACAAGTAAGCCAAAAATTCCGGAACAAAAGGCGTTTCAGGAGTCGTCCAACCCAAACTTCCACCTTGTACTGCCGAACTGGGGTCGTTGGAAAGCTTAACAAAGTCGTTGAATTTTGAAGGGTCTGCTTTGACAATCGCCCCAATAGAATCGGCCAACTTCTTAGCTTCCTCTTTCGTTCTTGTCACACCTTCCCCCGCAGGGCTATCCTTGTAAGCGATAAGAATATGACGCGACAAAGTAGAGTCGGATGTTTTTTTAGCCAAAAGCTTAGACACCACATAGAAATTTTGTTCTTTATATGGTCCGAAAGTCTGACCGATTGAAGCCGAAGCCACCTTATCCGAAATCGAAGGCGGTAACTGCTCTGCCCTGAAATACGCCGGATTAAATGGAAGATCGGAATTCAACATCACGAACATAGAGTCGTTGGTTGTATTCTGAAAATTCTCGGCACCTCCGCTGGCTTCCGTTCCTGCACTGTAAAGTTTGGTCAACTCGGCTAAAACACGATCTTCGTCTTGCTTGCTTGGCGTCGCAGGAAAATAAACCAACCCCAAATTTCTGCTAGGTGCAGATTTAAACGTATTTGGACGTTTCTTAATATATTCTGCTAAATCTTCCGTTGTCACCTTGATGGGATTTTTCGCCAAATAAGAAGCATAATCCACCTTTACATAGTCGATATCGGCCACTTTATCCCTTTGTCCGACCAATGCTTCCACTTCCTTCTTGCTCACGGTTACTCCGGACGAAAGATTAGAAAACAACTGACGAGCCATCATTCGGTATTCAATGGATTTTTTTACTTTCAACCACTGGTTGTATTCCTGAATGTTAGATCCCTCCAAACCTTCATAATACCGTCTTATCTCCTGAAGTTTAAAATTGCCTTTTTCGTCAAAGTTCTGAGGGTTCTGTGCAAACATAGGATCGTATTGAAGTTGACTCCAAAAATAATCCTCCGAAAGATGAAGCCCCAATTTTTCAAATTGCTGCTTAATGAGTTTGGCCTGCACCATCATTTGCCACGCTTCCTCTTCCAAGCCAACCGCAGGACGCCCTTGCTGCTGAGCCTGATTCTGCAAAATAAAGAGCTGGTCATTGTACTCATCGCGTGTAATTTCTTCCCCATTCACTTTTCCCAAAATATTCGGATTCTTCCCGAAGACCTGATCCAAAGTTTCCGGATTCACCAAAAAAGCTAATAGTGCTACGGCGATAACGCCCACCATCAGCCAGGATCTCTTTCTAATTTCCCCTAAAATTGCCATTATTTTGTTATCATTATTTTATCAGTCTGCGAAAATACACATTTTAAATCGATTAGAAAAAAAAAATCCCCTTTCTTTTTTGTCCTAAGCCTTTCTAAACGAAAGAAAAGAAAACACCCTGCATTTTCTTCCACCCCTCAAAAGAGGAAAAAATGTCCGCAAAATCCGATACTAAACCAATGGCACAAGAATTGAGCCTCTTTACCCCACCATTGCAGCAGCCGCTTTTCGATTGCCGTTGCGCGCAATAGGCTATTAAAAACCATTAAAACAGCTGACAATCTGTCAGCCTCACCCGTTATGATTGAATTTGAAGATTTAGATTTTGATGAAATTTTGGAAGGCAACTTCAGTATCGTTACCGAAGAAGTCGATTTGAACTATAAAGAAAGTGACAGCCAGTCGCAAGAGACCTTTCCTCTTCTTCCTGTCAGAAACATGGTGATGTTCCCCAAAGTGGTCATTCCCATTACCGCAGGGCGAGAGCAAAGCAAAAAACTATTGGAGGAAGCCCAAGCCAAGGGCGAAATCATCGGCATCATCAGTCAGAAAAACGCAAACATCGAAACGCCCGAAGCCCAAGACCTCTACACCGTAGGGACATTGGCCAGAATCGTGAAAATCGTAAAACTGCCCGAAGGCAACATTACAGCTATCACACAAGGCTTGCAACGTTTCAAGGTTAAATCTTTCATTGGTGAAAAACCTTATTTACGGGCAGAAATCACTCCGCTAAAAGACTCTTTACCAAGAAAGAAAGAAGAGTTCGAAGCCCTAATGGAAAACATCAAGGAGCTTGCGCTTAAAATCATCCAGCTGGATCCCAACATCCCCAATGCCGCTAACTTCGCCATCCAAAACATGAAAAGCGAAGAGGACTTACTGAATTTCATCTGCACCAACGGTTCTTTTGCTTCCGAAGAAAAACAACAACTGCTGGAAGAAAAAAGCCTAATAAAAAGGGCTCAGAAACTCTATGTACTATTGGACGGAAATTTCAAGAAACTGGAACTAAGAAACCAAATCCACCAAAAAACATCAAAAGACCTCGATAAACAACAAAGGGAATACTTCCTGAACCAACAAATAAAAACCATCCAAGAAGAATTAGGTGGAGGCAGCGATTCCGACGCCGATGAACTGAGGGAAAAAGCGCGAAAACTACGCTGGTCTCCCGAAACCCAAGAACATTTCGAACGCGAGCTAAACCGTCTGCAGAGGCAACACCCGAATTCACCCGACTACAACGTCCAAAGAAACTATCTGGATTTCTTCACCGATCTGCCTTGGGAGCGGTATTCCAAAGACACTTTCGACATGGCTAAAGCCCAAAAAGTGCTGGATAAAGCTCACTTCGGCTTGGAAGACGTCAAAAAAAGGGTATTGGAACACATGGCGGTTCTGAAACTCAAAAACAACATGAAATCCCCAATTCTATGCCTTTCGGGACCTCCGGGGGTCGGAAAGACCTCTTTAGGAAAGTCTATTGCCGATGCCCTGAATCGAAAATACGTCCGCGTATCGCTAGGAGGACTTCACGATGAGTCCGAAATTCGAGGACACCGCAAAACCTACATCGGCGCCATGGCAGGACGCATTCTCCAAAGCATCAAAAAATCGGGTACAAGTAATCCCGTGGTGGTTTTGGACGAAATCGATAAATTAGGACAAGGGCATCACGGCGATCCCAGCTCTGCCCTATTGGAAGTTTTGGACCCGGAACAAAACTACAGTTTTTACGACAATTATTTGGAATTCGGATACGACCTTTCCAAAGTTATGTTTATCGCCACGGCCAACAATCTTTCTTCCATCCAATCGCCCCTGCTCGACCGTATGGAAGTGATCCAGATTGCAGGCTACACCTTGGAAGAAAAAATAGAAATCGCCAAACGTCATCTCATTAAGAAACAACAGGACGAAAACGGTCTTTCTTCCAAATCGTTTCGTTTGGGCATCCCCGAACTCAAACATATTATTGAAGCGCACACCTCCGAAAGCGGCGTAAGAACATTGGAAAAAAGAATCGCTTCCGTGGCCCGATGGGTTGCCCTTCAAACCGCCATGGAAAAAGATTACGACCCTAAAATAACCATCGAAAAACTCGATGAAATTCTCGGCGTCCCTCGTCCCAAAACCTTATCGGAATCCTCCGACGTCCCCGGTGTCGTTACCGGATTGGCTTGGACCTCGGTCGGCGGAGACATTCTCTTTATCGAAAGCCTTGTAAGCAAAGGCAAAGGCCAACTCACCATGACGGGTAACCTTGGCAATGTCATGAAAGAATCCGCTACCATCGCCTTGGAATACATCAAAGCCCGTCACGAGGAACTCGGAATTCCCTCCGAATCGGTCGAAAAAAGCAATATTCACGTGCATGTCCCCGAAGGCGCCACCCCCAAAGACGGCCCCTCTGCCGGAATCGCCATGTTAACCTCCATGGTTTCCAGCTTTAAAGAAAAAAACGTTAAACCCCATCTTGCCATGACCGGAGAAATAACCCTGAGAGGAAAAGTTCTTCCCGTAGGCGGAATAAAAGAAAAACTACTGGCCGCAAACCGCGCAGGCATAAAAGAAGTTATTCTTTGCCAAGCCAACCGAAAAGACGTCGAAGAAATAAATAAGGATTACTTGAAAAACCTAACCATCCACTACGTCCAGCACATGAAAGAAGTCCTCGCCATTGCTTTGGGAGAATAACAGAAAGCAGGCGCATGACTCTTCTCAATTCGCAAATAATTAAGACCTTCGTGTTTCACGGAGGTTTTTATTTTGCTTAACTTTGCAAATGTATTTTTTAACGTCATAAAATCCTTGACTATGTTACCAAAAATAAACCCCGAGTACACCACTGCATGGCAAAACCTCGAGGAGCATTTTGCCCAAAACGATTTTGATTTAAGAAGTCTTTTTCTACATAACCCCAACCGTTTCAACGAATTTTCCGTTAAAGGCAACGGTTATTTGTTCGATTATTCCAAGAACCTTATTGACGCAAAAACCAAACAACTCTTGATTGATTTGGCTCAAGAATGCGGACTGAAAGAGGCTATCGCAGCCATGTTCTCAGGCGAAAAAATAAACGAAACCGAAGAAAGAGCCGTGCTTCACACCGCGCTTAGAGACTTCTCGGAGAAGAAGATTTTAGTGGACGGGCAAGACATCAAACCAGGCATCCGAAAGGTTTTGGATCAGATGAAAACGTTTTCCGAAAAAGTCATTTCCGGAGAACACAAAGGCTTTAGCGGAAAAGAAATCACCGACGTTGTTAATATCGGTATCGGAGGCTCTGATCTTGGCCCCGTTATGGTGGCTTCTGCCCTAAAACACTACAAAACCAGACTCAACCTGCATTTCGTTTCCAACGTGGACGGCAACCATATTGCCGAAACCCTGAAAAAACTCAATCCGGAAACGACTCTTTTCATCGTAGCCTCCAAAACATTTACCACTCAAGAGACCATGACCAACGCCGAATCGGCCAAGGCTTGGTTTTTAAAAGCGGGAAGCGAGCAAGATGTCGCCAAACACTTTGTGGCCTTATCCACCAATGTATCCGCCGTTAAATCGTTCGGAATCGCCGAAGAAAACATCTTTGAGTTTTGGGATTGGGTCGGCGGTCGTTACTCGCTTTGGAGCGCCATAGGACTAAGCATCGTTTTGGCCGTGGGTTATGCCAATTTTGAGCAATTGCTCCTAGGTGCCCACGATACCGACAAGCATTTTCAAACTGCCGACTTCCAAGAAAACATCCCTGTATTAATGGGACTTCTAGGCATTTGGTACCGCAATTTCTGCGGCGCAGGTTCTTATGCCATCCTCCCCTATTCCCAGTATTTGGACCGCTTTGCCGCCTATCTGCAACAAGGCGACATGGAAAGTAACGGAAAATACGTTGACCGCAATGGAAATTTTGTAGAATACGAAACCGGCCCTATCATTTGGGGAGAGCCCGGAACCAACGGCCAACACGCTTTCTACCAACTCATCCATCAGGGCACCGAACTCATTCCTTCGGATTTCATCGCTTATGCCCGTTCGTGCAATGCGGTTTCCGACCATCAGCCTAAGCTTTTGGCTAACTTTTTCGCCCAAACCGAGGCTCTTGCTTTTGGAAAAACCCAAGAAGAAGCCCGTCAGGAATTGATGCAGACCGGAAAATCCGAAGAAGAAATTCAAAAACTGTTAAATTTCAAAACCTTCCAAGGCAACACTCCTACCAACTCCATATTATTCAAAGAGTTAACGCCTTTTTCCTTGGGACAACTTATCGCATTATACGAACACAAAATATTTGTCCAAGGAATTATTTGGAACATTTTCAGCTTTGACCAATTCGGTGTGGAATTAGGAAAAGTATTAGCCGGAAAAATCCTCCCCGAACTTCAAGACCAAACCCCGGTTTCGTCCCACGACAGCTCGACTAACGGATTAATCAATTACTACAAAGAAAACAAATAATAACCCCCAAACCCAAGGTAAACATGGCACAAATTCTTGACGGACTAAAGCTCTCCAACGAGATCAAACAAGAAATCAAAAACGACGTGGAAAAAATAAAGGCTTCCGGGAAACGCGTCCCCCACCTTGCCGCCATTTTGGTCGGTAACAACGGCGCAAGTAAAGCCTACGTGAATTCCAAGGTCAAAGACTGTGCAGAAGTAGGCTTCCGATCATCGCTTATTAAATTTCCGAGTACCGCCTCCGAAGCCGAACTATTGGAAAAAATAGAAGAACTCAACAACGATCCCGAGATTGACGGCTTTATCGTCCAACTTCCTCTCCCAAAACAAATGGATCAGGAAAAGGTCATCATGGCCATTAATTCCCACAAGGATGTTGACGGTTTTCACCCCGAAAATTTCGGAAGAATGGCTTTGGAAATGTCCACCTTTCTCCCGGCAACCCCTTTCGGCATTCTAACCCTTTTGGAGCGCTATAACATCGAAACCAAAGGAAAACATTGTGTCATCATCGGACGAAGCCGTATCGTAGGACGCCCCATGAGCATCCTAATGGGAAGAAAAGACTTCCCTGGCAACGCGACCGTAACTCTAACCCACAGCTACACGCCCCACATCGAAGAATTTACCAAAAGTGCCGACATCGTAATCACGGCCTTGGGCGATCCTCATTTTCTCAAGGGAGACATGATTAAGGAAGGTGCCGTGGTCATCGACGTGGGCATCACCCGAGTGGAGGACCATAGTGAAAAAGGCTACCATTTGGCCGGTGACGTCGATTTTGAAAGCTGTGCCCAAAAAGCAAGCTGGATTACTCCCGTTCCCGGCGGCGTAGGCCCCATGACCCGTGCCATGCTAATGAAAAACACCCTATTGGCTTACAAGCATACCATCTATAAAGACTAAATGACAGAAGAACAAAACTTATTACTAAAAGAAGGAAAAATGCTCCCCGTCATGGAGCATTTTTACACCCTGCAAGGCGAAGGTCACCATACGGGAAAGGCTGCCTATTTCATCCGCTTGGGCGGCTGTGATGTGGGTTGCCACTGGTGCGACGTGAAAGAAAGCTGGAACCCTGACCTTCACCCTCTCATGGACGTCGAAAACATTGCCCAAACCGCGGCAAAACACAGTAAAACCATTGTTTTGACCGGAGGAGAACCCCTCATGTGGAATTTAGACATCCTGACAGGAAAACTCAAGGATTTAGGATGCCAAATCCATATCGAAACGTCTGGAGCCTACCCCATGAGCGGTCATTTGGATTGGATTACACTCTCTCCCAAAAAAACAGGACTCCCTTTAGAGGCTATTTACGAGAAAGCCAACGAGTTAAAAGTGATTATTTTCAATAACCACGATTTTCGTTTTGCCGAAGAACAAGCCGCTAAAGTCGCTCCTGATTGTCGCCTTTACCTTCAGAGCGAATGGAGCAAACGGGAGGAAATGTATCCCAAAATCACAGATTTCATTCTGGAAAATCCCCGGTGGCAAGCCTCCGTCCAAACCCATAAATACCTCAACATCCCCTAAGTTCCGACAAAAAAATGCAGCAGTTACGGTATTCTAAACACATCAAATCCGTCTTTATCCTATTGGATTCAATCGTTTTTACTGCTGTTTTTTTGTTTTTTTATTTCAGGGATTCTTCCTCTCCGCTCATCTTGAAGCACCACGAAAAAGACCTTATCATTTTCGGGCTGCTCCTGATTTTTTGGTTTCTGCTAAGTGGAAGAACAAAACTATACGCCGTCCAACGAAACCTCACCTATACCTTGTATATGGAAAGGTTTGCCTCCCACATGATTCTCTTCGGACTTTCGCTTTTTTTACTGGCCAAAGTCCTGGACAGCGAATTTATGAAGGAAGACAAAAAAACCTTTGTTCTGAGCTTGTTTGGCTCGCTGCTCTTAGTAAAATCTTTGCTCTTTTTTTTGGTTAAATATGCCCGAAGCAAGGGGTTCAACCACCGTAATGTCATGCTTCTTCACGAGGAAGGAAGTTTGGCCGTTTTGCAAAACATCCTACGCTCAAGAAAAGACTATGGTTATAAAATTCATTCTTTCGACGGCGATTCGAAAGATCTGGAGGCTTTAAAAAAATTTTGGAACGACAAAGGCATCCATACCGTTTTTCTACCCGCTCAAAGTTCCGACAAATCATACGAGACTCAACTTCTCGAAGCCGCCGAGGCCCAACAGGTGAAAGTCATCCTGGTTCCGGAAATGGTGTCCAACGGTATTTTTTCATACGAAATTTCCCACGTGGAAACCCTGCCCGTCCTAATCCCCGCCCATTACCCTTTGGATGAATTCGGAAACCGACTATTGAAACGCATTGCCGACCTCTTTCTTTCTCTGTTTTTTTTAATCGCAATCGCTTCTTGGCTTTTCCCTCTCATCGCCATCCTAATCAAAATAAGCAGTAAGGGGCCCGTTTTTTTCATCCAGAAACGGTACGGCTACAAAAACCGGATTTTCAACTGCATCAAATTCCGAACGATGAAAATCAACACCGAATGCAGCCGACGCACCACCCTTAAAAACGACGAGCGAATCACTCCCATCGGACGATTCCTAAGGCAAACCAGTCTGGATGAAACCCCGCAATTCCTAAACGTCCTCTTTGGACAAATGGCCGTAGTCGGCCCCAGACCCCACATGTTAGCCGTTGACGAACACTATAAAAAGAAAATCCGAAAATACGCCTTGCGCAGCCGGGCCAAACCCGGAATCACAGGACTTGCCCAAGTCAACGGCCTCCGAGGCGAAAAAGCCAACATGATGCTGGAAATGAAAAAACGCATTTTGGCCGATGCTTTTTACATCAAAAACTGGAGCCTCAGCTTAGACGCCATTATTCTATTCAAAACCCTGATTCTATTGATTAAGGGCGACAAAAATGCCATATAGAAAACACGTCTTAAAATATATTTGCGTACTTTCGCACCATGATTAGAAAATTTCTGACCGCCTTAGGAGAGTACTTCCTTCTTATGGGAAAAGCCATCCGACATCCGCAAAAGAGAGCCGTCTTTTGGAAACTCCTTATGCGTGAAATTAACGACCTTGGCGTTAATTCTTTCGGGCTGGTGATTTTTACCTCCATCTTCGTGGGAGCCGTTGTGGCCATCCAAATGTATAACAACTTCAATGCGTCGTCCTTTCCGATTCCCAATAACTTCGTGGGATACGCCACCAAAGCCGTATTGATTTTAGAATTTTCTCCAACAATTATCAGCCTCATCCTTGCCGGCAAAGTAGGATCGTACATCGCTTCCAGCATCGGTTCGATGAGGGTCTCCGAACAAATTGACGCATTAGACATCATGGGGGTTAATTCGCCTAATTTTTTAATCCTTCCCAAAATATTAGCTTGCGTCGTGTTTAACCCTCTGCTTATTGCTTTAAGTATCGTCGTAGGCATCGGAGGAGGCTATTTGGCCGGCGAACTAACCGGAAACTGGACCTCCGCCGAATACATCACGGGAATCCAAATGTATATGCCTAATTTGTTCTACTACTACGCGTTTGTCAAAACCCTGGTCTTCGCCTTTATCATTGCGACCGTTCCTTCTTATTTTGGCTATAACGTGAACGGCGGCTCTTTGGAAGTCGGACGCGCCAGCACCCAGGCCGTCGTGTGGACCATGGTATTTATCATCATCTCGGAACTTATTCTTACCCAACTCATCCTCAGCTAATGATTGAAGTTAAAAACCTTACCAAACGTTTTGACCAACAAGAAGTCCTCAAAGGCCTCAGCACAACCTTTGAAACAGGAAAAGTCAATTTGATCATCGGGCAGAGTGGCTCGGGGAAAACCGTATTTTTGAAATCCCTACTCAATGTACACGAACCCACCAGCGGAAGCATTCTGTTCGACGGAAGAGATATTACCAAAATGAACCGCGAAGAAAAGCAAAGCCTGCGCTCCGAAATCGGAACCGTATTTCAGGGCAGTGCCCTTTTCGACTCTCTAACAGTGGAAGAAAACATCACCTTCCCGCTGGATATGTTCACCAACCTGACTTTTCGGGAAAAAAAACGAAGAGCCTTTGAAGTGATGGGAAGAGTGCATCTGGAAAACGCTCAAAACAAATTCCCCGCAGAAATTTCCGGAGGAATGCAAAAACGGGTGGCCATTGCCCGAGCCATCGTCAATAACCCCAAATACCTTTTCTGCGACGAACCCAATTCCGGGCTGGACCCCTACACTTCCAACGTGATCGACGACCTGATCTTGGAAATTACGAAAGAATACAACACCACCACCATCATCAATACCCACGACATGAATTCGGTAATGACCATCGGTGAAAAAATCGTATATCTGAGAAAAGGATTACTGGAATGGGAAGGAAATAAAAACAACGTAATCACGGCAGACAATAATCACCTTGTGGATTTTATTTATTCGTCAGAACTCTTCAAAGAGCTAAGAGAATATTTCCTAAAAACGAAAAAAACATCAATCGACAATATTGCTTCAACGCCCGATGAAACACTATAAATTTCTTGGCTTTATCGCTTTAGGCATCGCCATTTCGACAACCGCCCAAGTTTCCGTAGCCGTCAAAGCCAATGCCTTGCTGCCTTCGGCAGATGGCAAATGGAAAAACCTCTCCGAAACTTTGGGAACCGCCTATACCGAAAAAGGGAAAAACAATATCGGCTACAACATCGGCCTCTCGGCAAAAATTAAAATTTCCCCTTCCTTCTTTCTCATGCCGGAAGCTTATTACACCACATCCAACAGCAAATTCACGGAACCGTTAACCAACACCACGTTGGAAGCCCTAAGCAACCGAGTGGATGTACCAATACTGGTTGGCACCCCTCTAATCGGAAATTATTTGGAGATTGTTGCCGGTCCCGTAGCAAGCTACAAACTAAGTAAGGAGAACAAATACAACGATTTTAAAGAAAAAGCAAAAAGCCAATTTACCGTAGGGTATCAATTTGGCGCCCAAATCCAAGTGGATAAAGTCCTCTTCAATGCTCGTTACGAAGGGGCCTTCCAGCAAGACCAACGCGAATACATTAATACGGCCATAGCCAAACAATCCGATTACGTCATAAGGTACGATAACCGCCAAAGCCTTATCTGGATAGGTATCGGTTACCAACTTTAAACCAACAAAAAAACACCCTAAAAAGGGTGTTTTTTTTATTCCAAAGGAGGGTCGGAAGGAGGATGAAGCTGCTGACGAGCCAAATCGGCCGCTTGCTTTTCCAACGCCACTTTTTCCTTTTGAAGCTGCTTATACACTCTTCTCTTTTCCGCCTCTTTTATTGCCGCCCCCTTGCTGACATACCCCACAATACCACCAATAATCAACCCAATCCCGATGCCTGCCGTAATCCCCATCAAACTCACCGGTTCAAACAGATGGATAAAACGAAAATCCGGCATCATGTAATAAAGAAGAAAGGCTAAAGCCAGCAATATAGAGCCTATCAAAGTAAGATTTTTCATAACAGTCAAAAATTTAATAAAAAAACCTTCCCAAATTTAATAAAAAAAATTCGGAAAGGTCGGTCTGAGATTTTTAGATTAAAAACGCCGGATTAGAGCTTCCCCCCTGCCGCTTTATAGTAGTCTAAAGCCTTTGGCAAATGCTTCTCTATATCGGCTCTTCGAGATTCTGGGCTAGGATGGGTTGATAGAAACTCCGGCGGACGGCTTCCCGTACTGCTGCTCTCCATACGGTGCCAAAACGGTTGTGCCCCTCGGGGATCATACCCGGCCATCGCCATAATATAAAGCCCCATTTGATCGGCCTCCAATTCCTGATTCCGTCCATAAGCCAACAAAACCCCCTGAGCTCCTAGCGGATAAAGTTGAGAAAAAACCGTCGCCCACGTACGGTTGGAAATCGCTCCGCCAAGAATCGCCCCACCGTATTGAGCCATCATAGCTTGGGAAATTCTTTCGTTACCATGTCCCGCCAAGGCATGCGAGATTTCGTGCCCCAAAACCACAGCCAATCCGTTTTCATTTTGGGTAATTGGTAAAATCCCCGTGTACACGGCAACTTTCCCTCCCGGCATACACCAAGCGTTCGCCACATTTTCCTCCAGCAAATTAAATTCCCATTGGAAAGAAGCCAAATCATTCCCCCGCCCAATGCTCTGATAATAATTAGAAGCCGCATTCTGAAGGCGAAGCCCCACGTTCTTAACTTGGTTGGCCGCCGTCGTTCCCTTGATAACCTTGGCTTTGGATAAGGCTTCCTGATATTGCTGAACCGCCGAAGAAGCAATCTGCGCATCGCTAACCAGCTGAACCGAACGTCTACCGGTAATCGGATTAGTCGCGCAAGCCATCATGGTAACCGAAACCACACCGAGGCTTAGAAGGTTTTTAATTGTCATAGTAAATGTTAGTTTAATTGTGTCAAAGATACCAAAAACAATTTCCATTCCAACCCCATTAATTTCATTTATAAAATTTGCCCCCACAAATACAAAATCCCTACCTTCCTGCTCTAAACCTTTTACGAATCTGTCTACAAAAAAATAATAAAATTTTTAATCTTAAATTTGAGGGTTCAACCCCTCAATTTTTAATGCAATGAAAACCCTTTTGTCCTCGTTTTTATTTTGGTGTTCGTTCGTCTTTATGCTCTCCTGCAGCAGCCAAAGCTATCTGGATCCCCAAACCGTTGAGTCGCTCGTTGAAAAACAACAATTTACCTTCATGGCCAGACGAGCCCTTCCCACCAACTACGAAGCCGTAAATGCCCTCAACCATTTGCCCGGCGCTACCCCCAATCGGCTGTTGGATTTGGATTACGGCTACTCCATCGTGCTAAAAGAAAACACCCTTGAGGTTACCTTACCCTACTACGGACGACGTTTCTTCCCCGCTTCCGATCCCAACCAAAACAGTTTTCGCTTTCGCTCGGAAAAATTCACGGTGGAACGCTCAATCGGTAAAAAAGGAAAAAAAATACTCCTCATCCGCCCTCAGGACCGCCAATACGTCCAAAGAATCATCATCGAAATCCACCCCAACGGCTCGGCTTTCACCTCCATAGAGGCCTCGGACCGCCAACCCATCTCTTACGACGGCTATCTCATGGCCAATGAAGAAAACAAAAACCGCTCATCCGAATAGTTTATCGACAAAACGCTTGGCTTCCGTACTGGGATTCGCCTCCAAGCCGGAAACTTTCCGCCTCAAATTTTCCCACACCCCGCCAAATTCACTCTGAGAACGAGTGCGTTGCAAAAGATATTCCCTCACCCAATAATCAAACCTTTTCTCCGCCTGCTGCCGACGCACTTGGTCAAAACGGCCTCCAGCCACCTTGAAACGGACAAAATCCTCAATCTTACCATACACCTCTTCGAGCCCCAAGCCATAAAGCGCCGACCCCATCAAAACCGGAACCTTCCAGCCTTCCTCCTTCGAAGGGAGAAACTGAAGCGCTCGCGTCAATTCCTGCCTGATCTGAAGAGCCTTCTGCCGATGCTCTTCCTCAACTTTATTGATGAAAATCACATCCACCATCTCCATAATTCCCCGCTTAATACCTTGCAGTTCATCCCCTCCTCCCATAATTTTCAAAAACAGAAAAACATCCGAAATATCCGCCACCAAAACCTCACTCTGCCCCACCCCCACCGTTTCAATCAAGATATAATCGTACCCCGCCGCTTCGCAAACCAACATCGTCTCAAACGTCGTATTGGCAACCCCTCCCAAAAATCCCGAACTCGGCGAAGGACGTATAAAGGCATTTTCATCTTTCGCTAAAGCCTCCATCCGTGTTTTATCTCCCAAAATAGAACCCTTGCTAAGCGATGAACTGGGATCAATCGCCAAAACCGCCACCCGTTTTCCCTTAGCAATCACCAGTTTTCCGAAATGCTCAATAAACGTCGACTTCCCCGCCCCAGGAACACCCGTCACCCCTATCCGAACGGAATTCCCCGTATAAGGCATTAAGGCCTCCAACAACTCTTCCGCCTGCAAACGATGCTCCCGTTTCTTGCTTTCCACCAAAGTAATCGCCTTCCCAAGCAACCGTTTATTGCCCGAAAGAACCCCTTCAACCAACTGAGAAGTAGAAATTTTCATCCCTCCAAAAATACGAATTATAGTAAACTTATCCCCAGACCCGGCCGCTCGGAAAGCCGTATCTCCCCATCCAAAACCGCCGAACCCCGCGCATAATCGTTCGCAATAAGATTAGCCCCATCCAAATCGGCAAAATCACAAAGCGGAGCCAACGCTGCCCCCGCCGAAATCCCCACCGAAGATTCCGTCATACAACCCACCATCACTTTATACCCTTTGCTTTTAGCCGCCGAAATCAATGCCAGAGCAGGCGTTAACCCGCCGCATTTCATCAACTTAACGTTCACCGCCGCATAGTGCCCTTCCAACACGCCCAGCGAACCTTCGTCCTGAACTTCCTCATCCGCCATCCAACAAACCCTCCCGTCTCTCTTTAAAACCGAATACCCTCCCTCCGGCATAGGCTGTTCAATATAAGAAAACCCCTCAGCTCGAGTTTCCGATTGCAAATAAACGCAATCCTCCGCCGTAAAACTCGTATTAGCATCCAAAGCAATCGCCTTCCCTTCCCCAAGAAACCTAAAAACATCGTCCAAACGAGCCCCATCGCATTTGACTTTTAAGGCCGGCCAACGGGACGCCCTGATTTTCCTCAACTGCTCTTCCACAGGAGCCACGCTCACCGTATAAGAAGAATACGGCAGTTCTGTAATCGTAAATCCATTAAGCTGCGAAAAACTTCGACCCTCCAACTTCCCGTACAAATCCCAATAAGCACAATCCAAAGCCGAACGTAAAAACGGATGAAGCCCCAAAGCTACCAACCCTTGGTAAAACATTTCCGGAGAAGAAATCGACCACCGCTCCAAATGATTTTTTATTCTTTGAAGCTCTAAAATAAACCCCTTTAAATCAATACCATAATAACTAATCCCCACACACTCCCCAAAGCCCGTCTCCCCATACGCCGAAAGACGAACCAGCAACGCTTCCCGATAATCGTACCGCCCATGGGCAATAGCAAACGTTTCCTTCAAATCCAGCCGTATCTTAGTCCAATCCAAATGCATCCTGTTTTAACTATGGGTTTATTGGTTAAAAATAATCATTTTAAATCGGATACCGCAGTCCGATCCGAATTTTCGCTCTGCCGCTCCAAATAAACCGTTAAAGCCTCTTCCAATAGAAAATTAACTTTATTTAATTCTCGTTTTCGGACCAGACTGGAAATATCAGGAAAGGATAAAACGGCAAACTCCAAAAACGACCTCGCTTGATGAGGAACAATCCCCCTTTGCTGGAAATAAGACACCCCGTTTTGTTCTAAAATCCAATTAACCGTACGCTGAAGATCCTCATACGCATAAAGATTCTTCATCCTCCGAGCATCTCCATTAACCAGCTTATAAATCGCATTCAAATCAATTTTGAAAGTCAAAAGCGGTGCTATCACCCCGTTTGTTAAGGTAGGAATGGTTTCTCTCGGAGTCTCCTTAGGCCCCGGAAGACCAATCGTTTTTTTCAATTGCGTTAGGCGTTGATCGGATTTCATTTTCCCCACATCTTCCCTCAATCTTCCGGTTAACGGAAATAAGCGGACCTCTTCTATCTCTACGGGCTTTAGGAGAAGTTTAATCGATAAACCGCCCTCAAAATCCTCTTCCTTAACCGTCATCGAAAACCGATCAAAAGAAGCTTTCACAAAACGTATTTCGTCTTTTGCATTAGCCTGAATGGAAAAATGACCTTCTTCTCCCGTTATAACGCTACGATTGGTGGCCGTATTAACCACAAGAACCCCTTGAATTCCGACTCCTTCCTCCAATACCACTCTCCCCGAAAGATTTCGTTGTGAATAAATCGGAGCCCAAGCCCAAATAAAAAACAAACCAAAAAGCAAACGATAATTCACAAGAGAGATATTAAAAATAAGGCAAAGCTAATTCTTTTCTCTTGTTAAAAGGCGTTAACACCTTTTTAAAAAAACATAAAAAAAAGCAGGGCCTATTTCGGTCCTGCTTTCTCGTTGCAAATAAAAAATTTATTTTTTTCTATTTTGTTGTTGCCGCTTCAGTTGCTCCTGCTGCAAGCGCTGTTGCTCCTGTGCGCGTTCCATCATCTCTCTCATCCGTTTTTGGAAGCGGCCTTCTTTCTTCGGCTGAGCTTTATTAGCCTGAATCTGAGCATGAATTTTCTCCTCATCCAAAATCCAATATTTAATCACCAAAATGATGACGATATTAATGGCGTTAGAAACAAAATAATACCAAGACAATCCGGACGCCGAAGTATTAAGGAAAAACAAGAAGGTAATCGGGAAGATATACATCAAGACCTTCATATTAGGCATACCCGGCTGGGTAGGCTGCTGGATATTTCCTGCAGTAAGCATGGTATAGACAAGAATAGCCGCCGTACAAGCCAGAGCAAAAATACTCAAATGGTCTTGAAGAAAAGGAATGGAAAACGGTAATTTAATCAAATCGTCGTAAGCCGTAAGGTCTTTGGCAAACCAAAAACTCTCCCCTCTCAAATCAATAAAGTTAGGAAAGAAACGGAACAACGCATAGAAAATAGGAATCTGAAGCAATGCCGGTAAACATCCTGCCATTTGATTAACCCCAGCCTTTCGATACACGTTCATCATCTCCTGCTGACGCTTCATCGGATCGGCGTCTTTAAACTTTTCGTTGACTTCGTCGATTTCAGGACGGATTACCCTCATCATTGCACTGAGCTTGTGCTGCTTGAACATAATTGGTGAAAGAATAAGCTTCACAATGATGGTCATAAAGAAAATCACCCATCCGGCCGAAATTCCCCAGGAAGCAATCAGTCGGTACATCGGCATGAAAAACACCCGGTTCATCCCCCCAATGAAAGACCATCCCAAAGGAAGAATCTCGTCGAAATTTTTATCATAAGACTTCAAAAGTGGTAAATCCAAGGGTAAAAAATACCATGTGAAATCCTGATTAAGTTCGTTGCCTGCAAGCTGAACCTGACCATTAAAATCAAATTTCTTCAAATACTCTCCTTCTTCAATCATATCTTGATGGCCATGAGACTGGGCAAAACCATTTTTCGCTTCGATAAGAGAAGCAAAAAATTGTTGTTTAACCCCGATCCAGTTTAGGGTTTCGTCTCTTTCGTCCATGGACGTCCGACCATCATAATCGTAGGATTTATAGTTGTTAAAGGCATAACTAAACTCGGAATGACTTTGCTCCTGAGAACGGCCTTTTTCCAATTTTCTGACTTGGTAATCCCAAACAAACTCGGCTTTACCGTCGTTAACAATATTGGACAACCCATTGGTTTTCACATGAAAATCCAAGGTGTAATTCGGTTTTAGCGTGTAAACATACTGAATAATGGCTCCGTTAACATTGGCCGCCATCGTAACGGTATTTCCACTAACCGATGGAGCAAAAACCAAATCTCTCGTATTGAATTTCTTCCCGGTTTTATCCGTAAATTGAAACCCATAGTTAGAGTTATTTTTATTGATAAGATACAACGGCAAATCGGCCGCATCGGACTGCTGGTTGTAGGCCTTGTACTTTGCAAGCTCTACTTTGGAAAGTTGTCCTCCGAGGCTGGCAAACTCAAGCTTCAATTCGTTGCTCTGCAAGTGAACCGATTGGATGGCTGCCGCATTCACCGAAGGGTTTAGATTGGCAGCCTCGGCTGTTTTTGCCGCACCAACTTGTTCGGTTTTAGGATTTTGCGCTTGGGCAGCCGCTTCCTCTTGCACTTTCTTGCTTTGGAAATAATACATTGCCCCCATCATCAGCAAGGTAAACAGCATAAAGCTGATGAGTTGTTTTTTGTCGAGCCCGTTGTTCTGTTGCATCGTTTTCGTTTAAAATAAATAGAGTGTCGAAATATAAACCAAAGTCTTTACGACTTTCAAAATTTAGCGGCACAAAAATACTGAATTTTTATTAATTGAAAACCGCAACAAAATACCCGCCGAAAGGCGGGCACGAGAAAAAGGATTAATCTTTTATTGCGGCTTGGATAAATGCCTTGAAAAGCGGGTGCGGTGTGGCAACCGTACTCTTATATTCGGGATGGTATTGCACCCCGATGTAAAACGGATGATCCTTTAACTCTAAAGTTTCCACCAATCGGGTATCCGGATTAAATCCTGAAGGAATCAGTTTTTGGCTTTCGAAAGCGTCTTGGTATTCGCTATTGAATTCGTAACGGTGACGGTGACGCTCCGAAATATTACGGCTTCCGTAAATCTCTGCCAGTTTCGATCCCGGTTTCAAAGCGCACTTCCAAGCCCCAAGCCTCATGGTACCACCTTTATCCACCACATTTTTTTGATCGGCCATCAAAGAAATAACAGGATCCGGCGTGGAAACGTCAAATTCCATGGAATTGGCTTTTTCCAGCCCGAGAACATTGCGGGCAAACTCAATGGTAATCACCTGCATCCCCAAACAAATTCCCAAAAGAGGAACCTTGTTTTCGCGAGCATACTTCGCCGCTACAATTTTCCCTTCAATCCCCCGATCGCCAAAGCCCGGCGCGATAAGCACACCGTCCACTCCCTCCAACGAAGCCGACACACTTTCATCCGTAAGATCCCCACTATACACCCAGCGGACTTTTACCTCGGTTTCCAAATCGGCACCGGCATGAATAAACGCCTCGGCAATAGACTTATACGAATCCTGAAGAGAAACGTATTTTCCGACCAACGCGATTTCGACTTTGCGCTTGGGATTTTTATATTTTTTCAAGAAATTTTTCCAGTCTTTTAAATCGGAATTCTTTTTTATCGGAAGATCCAAAGTCTTCAGAACCACCTCGTCGAATTTTTGCTTTTGCAAATCCAAAGGCACTTGGTAAATGGTCTCGGCATCCGTGCATTCGATGACATTGTCGCTGGGCACATTACAGAACAAAGCCAACTTCGCCCTAACATCTTTAGGAATCTTGTGTTCGGAACGGCAAACCAAAACATCCGCCTGCACGCCACTCTCCATCAGATGCCTTACAGAATGTTGAGACGGTTTGGTCTTCAGCTCGCCACTGGCGGCAAGATAAGGCAGTAAAGTGAGATGAATGACCATCGAATTGTTCTCCCCAAGTTCCCATTTCAACTGGCGAACGGATTCGATGTAGGGAAGCGATTCGATATCGCCCACCGTTCCTCCGATTTCCGTAATGATGATGTCGTAATTTTGGTTAGCCAAAATCTTGATTCTCCGCTTAATTTCGTTGGTAATATGCGGGATAACCTGAACCGTTTTCCCCAAGAAATCGCCCTTGCGCTCTTTCTCGATAACGGTCTGGTAAATTCTTCCGGTAGTTACGTTATTATTTTGGGAAGTCGGCGCATCCAAAAAACGCTCGTAGTGGCCTAAATCCAAATCGGTCTCCGCTCCGTCTTCGGTTACATAACACTCGCCGTGCTCATAAGGGTTAAGCGTTCCGGGATCGATATTGATGTAGGGATCCAGTTTTTGGATGGTAACGTTCAATCCGCGGGATTTCAGCAACAACCCAAGCGACGCCGCCACGATACCTTTTCCTAAAGAAGAGGTCACACCTCCCGTTACGAAGATGTATTTGGTATTCTTTTTACTCATTAGATTTAGGTTTCGGCAAAATTAAACGAAAAATCAATGCGAGGCAACGACCTTTTGCACCTCTTGGATATTCTCCGGAAGGATTTCAAAAAAAAGGTTAGTTTTGCAAGAGTTAATTTCTATATTTTTCAGATTTCCGACCGATGGCCAAAACAAAAACCGCCTATTTCTGCCAAAATTGCGGCAGCCAATACTCTCAGTGGCACGGGCAGTGCAAAAACTGCGGAGCATGGAATACACTTGCCGAAGAAATTCTGGAGAAAACCACCAAACCTTTTTCCGGGGACAAAAAGAAAAACCACCTAATCAACATCATCGAAGTTGAAACCAGCGAAGACCCTCGAATCATCACCCCCTCCGAAGAGCTCAACCGCGTCTTGGGTGGAGGTATTGTTTTGGGCTCGGTCACACTAATTGGCGGCGAACCGGGCATCGGAAAATCCACCCTTTTATTGCAGCTGGCACTCAAGATGAAACGAAAAATCCTTTATGTTTCCGGAGAAGAAAGTGCCTCCCAAATAAAGATGCGCGCCGACCGGCTGACCGAACGCCAAAACCCCGATTGCTACCTCTTTACAGAAACCTCTGTGGAAAAAATCGTACACGAAGCCCGAAAACTAATGCCGGACTTCATCATTATCGATTCCATCCAAACCCTGCAGAGCCAACTTATCGAAAGTTCCCCGGGAACGGTCTCACAAATAAGAGAATGCTCCAACGAAATCATCAAACTAGCCAAAGAAACCAATACTCCCGTGTTTTTGGTAGGACACATCACCAAAGACGGTCAAATTGCCGGTCCGAAGGTACTGGAACACATGGTCGATGTAGTCTTGAATTTTGACGGCGACCGAAATCATCTTTTCCGCCTTTTACGAGCCAACAAAAACCGGTTCGGTTCCACCTCGGAAATCGGCATCTACGAAATGGTAGCCCAAGGCCTAAAGGAAATAAAAAACCCTTCGCAAATCCTCATCACCAAGAAAGAGGAAGAGTTGTCCGGAAACGCCGTAGCCGTTACCTTAGAAGGCAACCGCCCGATGCTTTTGGAAATCCAAGCGCTTGTCTCTACCGCCGTTTACGGTACCCCGCAACGCAGTTGTACGGGTTTCGACGCCAAACGGCTTAATATGCTGCTCGCCGTACTTGAAAAAAGAGCCGGCTTCCAATTGGGAGCCAAAGACGTGTTTCTCAATATAACGGGAGGCATCAAAACCAACGATCCCGCTTTGGACTTAGCCGTAATAGCCAGCATCCTTTCCAGCAACGAAGACGTGGCGATTTCAGACCACCTTTGCTTTGCCGCAGAAATCGGCCTTAGTGGCGAAATCCGCCCCGTACCGCAAATTGAACAAAGAATATCCGAAGCCGAAAAATTAGGGTATGAAAAAATTTTCGTCTCCAGCCTGAACAAAATTCCCCGAAAAAAATACGGCATCCGTATTGAGGAAGTCGGCAAAATTGAGGATTTTCATGAAAGACTTTTCTAAATCCGCTTCGAAATGAACTATCTGGCGCACAGCTACCTCTCGTATTCGGAAGGACAGATTGCAGGTAATTTTTTGGAAGATTTCGTCCGAAACCGCGAACGACAGGCTTACCCCCAAGAAATCTTAAAAGGCATCCGGCTGCATCGCGAAATCGACCACTTTACGGATCATCACCCGATAATCAGCGAAGCAAAAACGGTCTTTCAGCCTTTCGTAAGACTCTATGCCGGAGCCTTTGTCGACATTGCAATGGATTATTTTCTGGCCAACGACCCCAAGAGAAAAACACAAAAACAATGGGAAATCCATTCGGCAAAAGTATACGAAGCCTTGGAAAAGCACCATCGGTGGCTCCCTGAAACCTTGGCTCTTTTACTCCCTAAAATCAAAGAAGACAACTGGCTCCTGAATTACCGCTACGATTGGGGCATCGAATATTCTTTTCGGCACATAGCCCGAAAGGCCAAATATTTGGATTCTTCCGAAGAGGCTTTTTCGGCTTTCCTTCACCATAAGCCATTCCTCCAAACATGCTACGAGGCTTTTTTTCCAGAATTGGAAGCCTTTTGCCACCGTCTAAACGAAAATGAGAAATAAAACCGCTTCTCGTTGGTTTCTCCACTTAGTACCCGCCAAACTATAACAAAAAAATAGTAAATTTGTTACCCTTAAATTAACATACTATGACAGACGTTCGTCTGAAATCCATACTGGATAACGATTTCTACAAAATCACCATGCAAAATGCCGTGGTCAAACTCTTTCCGACCGCACGCGTGAAATACGAATTCATCAACCGTGGCAAGCATTTTTTCCCCGAGGGATTTGCTGAAGAACTAAGAAAAGCCGTTGACGCCATGGCCGAACTTAAGTTATCCAAAGCCGAAAAAAAATACTTGAAAGAGACTTGTCCGTATCTCGATCTCCCCTATCTCGATTTTTTGGAGGGCTACCACTACGACCCCTCCGAAGTGAAAATTGTTCAGGAAAACGATAACCTGAAAGTGTGCGTGGAAGGTCTTTGGTACCGCACCATCCTTTGGGAAGTGCCGCTTTTAGCACTCATCTCCGAGCTTCACTACTGCATGAACAAAATGGAAAGAGATTCCAACTCAACCGTCGTGCAAAATACGGTGGAGAAATCTAAAAAACTAAACGAGTTAGGCGTTACCTTTGCCGAATTCGGAACCCGACGACGCCATTCCTATAAAGTTCACCAACTCGTGATGGAAGCCCTGATGGCCGAAAAAGGACAGTTTATCGGCACTTCCAACGTTCATTTTGCAATGAAATTCGGGGTTAAGCCCATCGGCACCCATGCCCACGAATGGTTCATGTTCCATGCCGCAGAATACGGTTTCAAAATGGCCAATCAACTCGCCCTGGAACATTGGGTAGACGTCTATCGAGGTGATTTGGGCGTTGCCCTCTCGGACACCTATACCACCGAAGTGTTTTTCCGACAATTCGATAAAAAATTCGCCAAACTTTTCGACGGCGTCCGCCACGATAGCGGAGACCCCATCGACTTCGCCAAGAAAACCATCGAACATTACGAACGCTTCGGCATCAACCCCAATTTCAAATACATTATTTTCTCGGACGGGCTTAATCTCGAAAAAGTGGAGGAAATCACCCACGCCACAAGAGGCACCATCGGTATATCTTTCGGAATAGGAACCAACCTGACCAACGACGTCGGCCTAAAACCCATGAACATCGTCATGAAACTCATCGGCGTTCAGGCTCCCAACGGCGAATGGATCCCGACCGTAAAACTCTCCGACGAAAGAGGAAAATACACCGGCGAACCCAAAATGATCGAACTGGCCAAAGAAGTTCTCCGGATAAAAGACTAAAAAAAGACCGCTTCTAATAGCGGTCTTTTTATCTTTAAATCAATCAGACGGTTAGGTTCAACTCCGTTTACGAGATCGAAATGTTTTCATCGCAGGAAGATTCATCAAAACAATAGCAAAGAGAATCAAACCGATCCCAAACCATTGTACGAGAGCTACTTTCTCATTCAACAACACGTAAGCCATCATCACCGAAACAGGCAACTCCACCGAACTGACAATACTTCCCAGCCCTAACCCCACTTTAGGAAATCCCGCATTAAACAAAACAGGAGGAAGTACCGTCCCAAAAAGCGAAAGCACCAAACCGTATTTGATAAAAATAGAAAAATCAAACGCCCGAACGTCAGAACGATTCTCGGAAAAGAATCCATGAACCGCTCTTAGCTTCTCCGAATAGTAAGGCCCCAACTGACCGAAAACCAAAAACAAAGCAATCACGCTGCCCCCGCCCAACAACATCCAAAACGTTTTTGCATAAGGAGAAGCGTACGTCGCAAGCCCATTGGCCGAAAACATCGTGACGCTAAAAGACACCGCCGCCATAAATCCCCAAAAAAGACCACGCCAATCCAAAGCCACCGTCTTCCCCATTACATTGGTTGCCAAAACCGTACCCAAAAGCACAATGAATACCGCTACAACCTTACGAAATTGAGGCCAAGTACGACTTAATACCGCTTCGACAAAAACACTAATCCAAACCGATTGCATCAGAAGGACAATCGCCACCGAAACATTAATATACTGAACCGCGATATAATAAAATAAACTCGTCCCTCCCATGGAAGTCCCCGCCAAAAACAATTTGCGTTTATCCGACTTGGCCACTTCAGGAAAACTTTTCCCCGAAAATTTAGGCCAAAGCCACTGAAGCAACCCCATTCCCAAAATCCCCAACACAAACTGAGAAGTTGTTACCTCCGCCGTCGTATACCCTTCACCGTAAGCCAACTTAACAAAAGTCGCCAACATTCCGTAAAAACTGGCTCCCAAAGCCACCAGAAAAACCCCTTTCAACATATTGTTTCCCATATCTCTTATTTATAAAAACAGCCTGCAAAGATACGGCGAAAATTGACTTGAGCGAAAACTTCCTTCCAATCTGCGACAAACCAATGGAATTCCCCCTTTTCTTTCGTATTTTTGACCCCATGGAAACGCTGTCTTTGCTTATCGGCCTACTCATCGGATTCGCCTTGGGGGCTTCCGTCTTTTATTTCTATCTAAAAGCCTCTTATGTCCCCCGAGCTCAATTCGAAAACCTTATCCAAGACCACATCCGCCTGCAAAGCGACCTGAAAAACGAAACACAAAAAAACTCCGAGATCGAACAATTATTCCGCTCGGAACAAGCCGAAACCCGAGAACAAAACCGAATCTTTATGGAGCTAAAAGAACAACTCAGCAGAAGCTCCGCCGAAAACGAACTAAAAGACCAACAGCTCCGGCAGCAAAATGAAAAGCTCATCCAATGGCAAAACGAAAAACAAGAACTCTCTAACCGCCAAGCCGAATTATCGCTTCACAATCAACACCTCCAAAGTCTTCTAACCACCCAAAAAGAAGAAATTAAAAGGCTTCAAACGGAAACCAAATTGCATTTTGAAAATCTGGCAAACAAAATTTTAGAAGAAAAAACCTCAAAATTTACCGAACAAAACCAACATAATCTAAAAAATTTGCTTCACCCCTTCCAAGAAAAAATACTCGAACTAAAAAACCGAGTGGAAGAAGCCTACGACAAAGAATCCAAAGAACGGTTTTCTTTGGGCGAAAGAGTAAAAGAATTAGCCAAACTAAACCAACAAATTTCCGAAGACGCCCAAAAATTAACACTCGCTCTGAAAGGCGACGCCAAAACCCAAGGGCAATGGGGCGAAATGATTTTGGAAAATATCTTGGAAAAATCGGGACTAAGCAAAGGGCGCGAATATTTTTTGGAATACCAACTCACGGATGAAAACAACCAAGCTCTGTTCTCCGAATTCTCTGGAAAGAAAATGCGGCCCGATGCCGTTATAAAATACCCCGACGATCGAAATGTCATTATTGACGCTAAAGTATCGCTCACGGCATTTTCGGAATTAATCAATCAAAACGATCCCGAACTATACCGGAGTAAACTAAACCAACACCTGAATTCCATCAAAACCCATATCGTCCAACTTTCCCAAAAAGCCTATGACGACTACGGTAAAGCCTTGGATTTCGTTATGATGTTCATTCCCAGCGAACCCGCCTATATCGCTGCCATGCAGGCCGATCCAGACCTTTGGAATTTTGCTTACCAAAAGCGGATACTCCTTCTTAACCCTGGGAATCTCATCACCTCACTAAAGCTCTTGGCTGATCTTTGGAAAAGAGAATACCAAAACCGAAACGCCATAGAAATTGCCGAAAGAGGAGCCAAACTCTACGATAAATTCGTCGGTTTTGTAGAAACCTTAGAAAAAACAGGCAAAGCCATAACCATGGCTAAGGAAAGTTATGACACCGCTCATAAACAACTCTGCAGTGGACGGGATAATTTGGTTTCCCAAACCCAGAAAATGAAACAACTCGGACTAAAGAATAAAAAAGAACTCCCGCAGGGACTGGTAAAAAACAGCCAAGAACCTGCCCAATAAAGCCTTACTATCATGCTCATCGAAAGTCTTCAAAACGAAAAAATAAAACATCTAACCAAATTATTGAACGACAACCGTTTTAGAAAAAAAGCGGAAGTCTTCTGCGTCGAAGGAAAACAAGAAAATCAACGGGCTTTAACCTTTGGTTTTCAACCGGTAGAATATTTCATCTGCGAAGATTTATTCCAAGACACCTCCCCAGACAAAGGGCGCATCCACAAAATAACCGCTAAAGTTTACAAAAAAATAGCTTACCGTGGAAGTTCGGAAGGCATCATCGGTGTTTACCAAACCCAAAACTTAACACTAAATCGGTTTTCACCGAAAAAAGACTCCACAATCATTGTTGTGGAAGGCGCCGAAAAACCGGGAAACATCGGAGCAATTCTGAGAAGCTGCGAGGCTTTCGGCATTGACGCCCTCGTAATAGCGGACGCTAAAGCAGACCTCTACAACCCCAACGTCATCCGTTCCAGCGTCGGATGCTTATTTGGAATGAACGTTTTTCAAGCGACCAATGAAGAACTTTACGACTTTCTGAAAAACCATCAGTACCAAATTTTCACAACCCTCATGGATGACACTACAGCAACGATCGACCAAAGGGATTATACTCAAAAATCCGCTATTTTGTTCGGCACCGAACACTCCGGATTAAGTTCGTTTTGGCGAGGCAAAGGGCAAAACACCCTAATTCCCATGCAGGGAACCATTGACTCCCTCAACTTAAGTAATGCCGTAGCCATCACTTGCTACGAAACCTTAAGACAAAAACGAAAATAAAAAACCGACTGCAATGCAGTCGGTTTTTTATTTTTTACTATTGTTTTGCTCTTTGGCGGCAATTATTTAGTAGTGGCAGCAGCAGAGTCAGCAACAGCAGCAGCTTCAGTAGCAACAGCAGCAGCAGAATCAGCAGCAACAGCAGCAGAATCGTTAACTACAGTAACAGAATCAGCAACAACAGTTTCAGTAGTTTCAGTTTTTTTACAAGCTACCAAAGAGATCGCAGCTACAGCTGCAACAAAAAGTGATTTTTTCATGATAATTATAAGTATTTAAAAAAATGTTTTCTAATGATCCGCTTAAATAAAAAAGTCGCTTAACAATTCTAAAAAGAATGGTGAAGCGACCCGTTTAATTTCAAACTAATTAGTGACCAGTAGCTTCTTTAACAGCGTCTTTTGCATCTTTTGCAGCTCCTTTAGCAGCATCAGCAGCTCCTTTAGCAGCGTCAGCAGCTCCCTCAGCAGCAGTTGTAGCAGCGTTAGCAGCAGCAGCAGTTGTAGCAGCAGCAGCGTTAGCAGCAGCATCAGCAACTACAGTAGCAGCAGAATCAGCAACAACAGCAGCAGAGTCAGCAAGAGCAGCAGCTGCAGAATCAGCAGCGTTTACGTCAGTAGATTTAGTCTCTTTACAAGCTACCAAAGAGATGGCTGCAACAGCAGCTACGAACAATGATTTTTTCATAGTAATAAAATGTTTAAATTTGTTTTTTAATTTTTTGTATCAACTCAACTCTGTTCAATCATTTGAACGGGACAAAGGTATAGCAGCAAAAAGATTTGCTCATGAAAATTAGTTGTAATATCTTTGTAAAAGTATTTTACAAAAAACAGTAACTGTAAATCAACACTTTGTGTTTTTTATATTATTTTGACTGATTTAGATTTATTGCACTTCGAACAGCTAAAATCCGAGATTCAGCAGCGCTATCTCGAGAGTCATACGCCTTCCGACGAAAACATTTCGAATTGGAAAGGCATTGATATTGTCTATTTCCAAGAGGATTTAAGAAAAATCGCTAAGGGCAATATTAGTGAAAAATCATTCTACACCTACTTTAAAACCTCGCCGGTAACCAAGCTGCCAAGAATAGACATCCTAAATCTACTCTCGGTTTACGCCGGCTATATCTCTTGGTACGACTTCAAAAAACATCACCTTTTCGCTAACGAAATTTTGGAGGAAGAAAACGAAACCAGCGAAGCTATCGGCAACGAAACCAATGAAGAACAACAAGAAACAAACAACGAATCCCTAAATCAAAAAGAGGAAAAAAAATTTAATTTACAAATAAGTAATACTGAAAATCAGGAAAATAATAAAAAAACACCCTTCGAAGAACCTCTACAAACCGACATCTCAAAATCGGTTCAAAAACGCCCCGAAAAAAACTACATCTGGATTGCAGCCACCGCATTATTAGCCGTAGCACTAGGACTTTTGGGATTCCGTGATCATCTTTTTGACACCACCTACACCTATTGCTTTACGGATGCCGACCGCAACTCCCCAATCCAAAGCACACTGGAAATCAAGATCATAAAAGAAAACGAATCGCCAATATTCTATCGGGTGGCTCCAGGCGAATGCTTTTACTATCCCACCAAGGATACTGTGGTTTCCATGCAAATCACTTCGCCATTCTACGAAAAACTTGAAATCAGCCGCCATCTGAAAAATGCTCCGAAAGAAGAAACCATCCAGCTGAAGCCCGACGACTATAATATGGCCGTCTACTATTTTTCAAAAAAAGACATTAGCAACGATCCCGACGAATCCTTAAAACAAATCCGGGAAAAACGCCGCGAATTGGAAAACAGAATCAGCGACGACGCCGTCATCTACCAAGTTTTCGACAACGACATCTACGGCATCGAAACCTTAGACAAACAGAAATACATCAATCTGGTCACCATGCCGACCACTTCCCTGAAAAACCTTTCCGTCATAGAAATGATACGGGAAAAAGGGAAAATAGTCTCCATCAAATTTAAAATCAAAGACAGCAATGAAGAGTAGCTTTTTAGTCGTCCTTAGTTTTTTAGCCTTACTTACGGGAACGCTTGGATGCAAAGATAAACCACAACCCAACCTCTCGCTGGAACAGGTGAAATACAACCGCAACCAAACCACCTACCCCACCACCAAGATGGACAGCGCACAGGCCATTAACAGCATCACCAAACAAAAGGTGAGAGAAGTGTTAGAACTCTCTATTCTCTACAACGCAGGCAACAAAGACACGGAAATCGACACGGCCTTATACAACCAAATTCTGGGGTACTTCTACAAGCCCGACTCCTCCACATTAAACAACATCCTCTCCGAATTGGATTCTCTGAAAGTAAAAAACGTGAAGTTAAATCACTTCGAACTAAAAGAACGCTACTACAAAAAAGACACGCTGAATTTCGCGCTATTCAACGTGGAGTATTTAGACCGCAACAATAACAGTTTGGGACAATACGAGAGAGAGGCTCAGTACGTGATGATTCCGGCCGAGATTAAATTCAAAAAAGAGTTTAAATTCTATTTCCTCAACTTCTACAATCGGCCTTTGAACGATAGTATCCTATCCGGAATCACCAAATAATCCAAAGGAATATCACTCGCCTCTACATCGGAAATTTTTTCTTGAGGAGCGAAAAATCCCACCCCGATTTTCATCACACCAGGAGCAAGCGCAGCAAAAAAACGATCGTAGAAGCCTTTTCCGTAGCCAATCCGGTTTCCTTCAGAATCGCAATAAAGCAGTGGGGTTATTACGCAATCGTACGTCGTCTCTCCCGAATCTTCATCGGTCAGCGGTTCTACAATCCCCCAAGAATTGCTTTCTAACGGCGTCTTTGGCGTCAACTCGACCGAAAGCAATTGATTTCCTTTCATTTTGGGCACAAACACCCGGCAACCGATTTCAAAAAAATAACGAATAAAAAAAGAAGTATCCACTTCATTCAAATGAGGAATACTGAGAAATACGTGCACCTTCGCCCCACTCCGAAAAGAAAATTCGGAAGCAAAACAAGTGAAAACCGCCTCCGAGAGTAGAGAAACGCTTTCTTTAGTCAAAGCTTTTCTTTCCGAAAGGTATTTTTTCCTAAGTTCCGCTTTTTTCATCTCCTAAATCTCTTTTACGGAGATAATTTTTACCGGGCAAGCTTTCGCCGCCTTCTCGCAAGGCTCAAAAGCTTCAGGCAGAGGCGTCTTCAAGGTAAAAAAACCCTTCTTGTCGTTGGACTTGAGTAATACCGATTTTCCGTCCTTTTTGGACATTCGGAAATAGTCTGGAGCAAACTCTGCGCAGTAATTGCAGCCTATGCATTTATCTCTTTGAAGTGTAATGATAACCATCTTAATCGTTGTAAAAAAATCAAGAAACAAGAGTATTGTTTCTTGATTTTAAGGTTAGAATATGATCTGTAAGTATTAAGCCGGAACGATTTTGTACAATTTATCGCTGGGACGAACCCTGAAATCCGTCTTAAACGTTATGACTTCCGATTTAACCGCCTTATCGCTCATTCCTTTGCCGTCCACCATCATTTCGACGATCTCCATTTCCTGCGATCCCGTTGTCGGCCCCTGAATCAAGACCCGATCGCCCACATTCAAATCGTACGCCTCGATTAAAAACTCCGCAATATCGGATTTCGGATAAAAATGCCTTCCTTTTCCGATATAAAGTTTCTTCTGTGTGGCATTCGATCCTGGATTCGGCGACCATTCTCCAAGCTCCTGCCCAAGATAATAACCGCTCCAAAAACCTCGGTTGTAAACCGTCTCCAACTGCTTCATCCATGCCTCTACTTTCTCTTGACTGAAGGTTCCTTCCGCTATCGCATCGATTGCCTCCCGATAGCATTTGGTCACCGTAGCCACATATTCTGGAGCTCTTCCGCGTCCTTCGATTTTCAACACTTTCACTCCCGCATCCACAATCTGATCCAAAAAGCCTATCGTGCAAAGGTCTTTAGGCGACATCATGTACTCGTTATCCAATTCGATTTCAAAACCGGATTCCTGATCGATTACCGTATATTTTTTCCGGCAATTCTGTTTGCACGCCCCTCGGTTCGCCGAAGAGTTGTGCGAATGCAAACTAAGATAGCACTTCCCGGAAACCGCCATGCAAAGGGCTCCATGACCAAAAATCTCGACCTCTACCAGATTTCCAGAAGGACCTTTTACTTGTTCCCTTTCAATCTGCTGGCAAATTTTCTTAATCTGACTAATAGAAAGCTCCCGACTCATCACCATCGTATCGGCAAAAAGAGCGTAAAACTTAACCGTCTCAATATTAGTGATGTTAATCTGAGTGGAGATATGAACCTCCATCCCTATTTGACGGGCGTAAGCTATCACCGCCTGATCCATGGCAATCACCGCCGTAAGATCCGCCGCCTTAGCTTTATCCAACAAGGTTTTGATGATGGATAAATCATGATCGTAAATAATCGTATTGAGTGTAAGGTAGGTTCGCACCCCTTTTTCTTTACATCGTCGGGCAATTTCCGGCAGGTCGTCAATCGTGAAGTTCATGGATGCCCTCGCCCTCATGTTCAGCTGCTCCACCCCGAAATAAACGGAATCCGCCCCATTATCCAATGCCGCCTGCAAAGAGGTAAAATCCCCCGCTGGAGACATTAATTCTATTTTTCCTGATGTTGTCATTCTTCTGCTTGAAAATTTTTGCAAAGATAACTTTTTTAAAAATAGAATGACCGACCAACCCTTTTGGCCATTTCGCTTCTAAATTCCAAACCAAGATAGCCTTCAGAAGAAGCATAAAATTATTAAAATCATTAAATTCCCGTTAAATTTTAGTTAAAAACCCGACAACCATACCACTTCCTTCAATCATTTAGCATTAAATTTGTTACAGAAAAAAAGACAATCTATAAAATAAACAATAAAATGAACAATACCTTAAAAAAACTAACGCCTTACGCTCTGGTCGGTGTACTATCCGGAGCCACTGTATTCGGAGGCATAAAATTATCCGAAAGCCATAACGCCAACAATCAGGATTATTCCTATTTCGGGCAAGCCAAAGACAACGTGGCTTTTGCCGGTATGAGCGCCGCCGGATCGGACGATTTCATCAAAGCCGCCAAAACAACCGTCCCTGCGGTAGTCACCATAAAAAATTACCAGACCCGAACCGCCGGAAGAAGCAGCGACCAAGACATCTTTGAATGGTTCTTCGGAAGCCCGAGAAACCAACAGCGCCAACAGCAACAGCAACGCCCCAACAATATGCCAACCGGCATGGGCTCCGGCGTAATCATCTCTCCTGACGGCTACATCATCTCCAACAACCACGTTGTGGCAGGAGCCAGCAAATTAGAAGTCGTCCTCAGCAACAAGAAAACCTATATTGCCACCTTAGTCGGAACCGACCCCGACACCGACATCTCCCTATTGAAAATCGAAGAAAAAGGCTTGCCTTATCTTAATTTCGCCAATTCGGATTTGGTAGAAGTTGGTCAGTGGGTGCTTGCCGTCGGAAATCCTTTGGGACTCAATTCAACCGCGACAGCCGGTATCATCTCCGCCAAAGGAAGAGGAATTGGCATTCTATCCGGGCAAGGGTCGGCCAGCAACCCCATCGAAAGCTTCCTGCAAACCGACGCCGCCATCAACCAAGGAAACTCCGGAGGCGCCTTGGTAAATACCAACGGCGACCTTATCGGTATTAACTCCGCCATTGCCTCGCCTACCGGCTACTACTCCGGCTACGGCTTTGCGGTACCTTCCAACCTGGCAAGAAAAATTGTGGAGGATATCAAAAAATTCGGACTGGTTCAACGCGGCTTTTTGGGTGTGAGTTCTTTGGATCTGTCCGACAGCCAGCTCGTAGCCGAATACAACCAGCGTTATAAAGCCAATGTTAAAGCCGGCTCGGGGATGTACATCATCGAAGTCAACCAAAACAGTGGCGCCGACGATGCCGGGATGAAAAAAGGCGATATCATTACCAAAATCGATGGAAAAGACATCGGAAACTTCTCCGACCTTTCTTTAGCCATAGGAAGCAAGCGCCCCGGGGATATCGTCACCGTTACATACTCCCGTAACGGAAAAGAAAACAACGTTAATGTTACCCTAAAAGACCAAAAAGGGAACGTTACCGCAAGAACCAAAGCCGACCTAACCGTTTCCGAAAAAATAGGCGGAGATTTCGAGCCTCTGAGCGAAAACTTCAAGGTTCGCTACGGCCTCAACAGCGGAGTATTGGCCAAAAACATCGTTAACGGAGGAGAGCTGTCCAAAATCGGAATCGTAGACAACTTCATCGTTATGGAAGTCAACGGAAAACCCGTAAATTCGCAAAAGGATATCGACAAAATCCTATCGGGTTATACCGGAAACGTCCAAATAAAATTCGTAGACGAATACGGAAGAATCTACACGCAAGGCTTCAAGATGCCCAATTAAAATCAATCCAAAAATTCATCAGCTACAAACCTCCGCTTTAAAGCGGAGGTTTTTGCTATAAAATAAAATCTCCATTCACACAGTCTATACCACTAATAGATTTATTCATTTTTTTCATACTAGTTTGGCTTCATTTTTGAGTAAGTTGTTAACTTATAAATAAAATAATAAAAAAACGTACCTTTGCACCTTCAAAAAAAATAAACCCTAATCAACTAAAAAAACAAATAATTACAATCGTTATGAGCCATAAATTTCACCTTAGCCCCCTAGTCTTTCTATGTTTACTCTGTAGCAGCATTGCCGGATTCGGACAAATCAGCACCCCTCTTCCCCCTTTGGAAGACTATGATGGAGACGGTGTCCTAAACATCTACGACCTGGATAGCGATAACGACGGTATTCCTGACGCCCTCGAAAAATACAACGGTTTTCTAAACACCGAGGGCATCAGCCGTTTAACCTCAGCCTCCAAAGGGCGCTACAAACAAGAACTTCTATTTTTCGACTGGACCGGTAAACAATTAAGTAAGACCTCCCCCTCCATTTCATCTACTGCCGTTTTTAACGGCGTAACTTATACCGCCACCATATACGATTACGAAGTGATTGATAACAAAGGAAATGCTAACTTCCCTATATTCAATCCTTCAAATATTAAAGTAGAAAACATCAATACTAACTATTTAGGTATATTCAATCTATACAATTATGATACAACCAAAACCACTTTAAAGCCTGGACTACACTACAATAAACCAAGTAGTGACTCATCAGGAAAAAAAGTATCGTTTAAAATAAAAGTAACCGCCTCGGACAACAATACCGCGTTCAAAATGGTCCCTATGGACATAGAGGCTACTACAGATAATGTCGAGTACTACAAATTCACTTCAGCAAACAGCAGTCCTTTTATATTTTTGGAAGATAATGTTGTAACCGACGTTGCCACCAGAGTCGAAGGTAACAATTTTACAAAAAACAACAACAATTTCTATGTTATTAATGGAGCCGGTACCGCTACGCTGACCTACGTAAATACAGAAAAAAAGGAAGCAGTAACCTCTGACAACTTAAAAGGTAACGCTTTATTCTATGCCAGAACATCTGAAATTAGCGTCGAAACCTTGATGGGCGGAGGACAAGGTTTTTCCATCGCCGTTATACCACCGTACAGCGATGCCGACCAGGACGGCATCCCCGACTATCTCGATACCGATTCGGACGGAGACGGCTGCCCCGATGCCGTAGAGGGTTCGGACAACGTCAACCTATCCCATTTAGCCCAAAACAACATGACAGCCCCATTCAAAGCCAATAAATGGGCCATAATCACAAACTTTAACGGCGTTATTTCTTCAAACGGGGATGACATCGTATCGAAGTCAAATACAGCCATGGGTATCCCCGAAATCGTTAATCCCGCGACAAACAATACCGTTTCCAATTCCAAAGGAATAGCCGATACCGATAACGCTGTAGGACAAGCTACCAACAATGGAGCCCCTTACAATGCCGGTATCAACAGCCGCTGCTTTTGCACCCTGCTCAATAGCACCGCCTCCAATACCCCGCAGCAGACCAAGGTAGGCATCACCTCCCTAGGCCGGGCCGGCAGTACCGATACAGACAACTGGCCAATGGCAAGAAATGGAGGTCATCTTGCTATCGAGTCAAACACCAAAGGCTTCACCATTACCCGAATGACCACCAATCAAATCACCAACATAGCCAATCCCGTTATCGGTATGCTGGTGTATGACGAGACCGTGCATTGCCTTAAAGCCTACGTGGAAACCTCTCCTTCCACAAAAGAATGGAAGTGCATGAATCAAACCGGATGCCCCAACGGGGTAGAATTCACCCAAAACCTATAAAAAAACATGAAAAAAATACATTTTCTTTTAACGTTAGGATTAGGAATCTTTATCAAAGCCCAAATCGTTATCGGAGCAGGCTCCCTCAATAGTGGATCCAATGCCGACTCCGTGCTATTGGAATTCGATAATACCCAAAAAAAAGGCATCATCCTCCCTTGGGTCACTTCGGTTAACGGAACGGTACTCGCGGATAACAACGCCTCTCCCAACGGCACATTCGTCTTGGACACCAGCGACAAAAAGGTAAAGGTAAAAATAAACAACACTTGGAGCGACCTAAGCAAATATGCCGCTGCAACCAACAATATCCCCGCCAATACTAGCAACGCACAAAACAAAGAAAACAGTTCGGCCCAAGTCGTCATCGGTGCCACCTCCAGCACCAACAACAGCATTCTGACCCTTGAAAGCAAAAGCAAAGCCATGGTTCTCCCCAAATTCCGGGATGTCCAAAAAAGCATTGCTTCTCCCGCACCGGGAATGATGGCTTTCGACGACACTCCAGGGAAAGAACAACTCTGCATCTACAATGGTACCGAGTGGAGTTTTTGGACTTGGAAATAGCACTTTTTTACAGCCATAATATTCAAAAGCCATCGCTAAGCGATGGCTTTTTTCTTTCCCTCCCCTCAAAAAAAATCTAATAAAAATATTTTTATTAGATTTGTCTAACTTTTTAAATATACAAAGATAACTTTTAATGAAACAAATGTTTTTGGCATTAGGCAGTTGCTTTAGTATAAGTCTTTTTTCTCAAGAGGCAGACTCTACGAAATCTTCCAAGAATATAGAAGAAGTCGTAATGACGGGTACGCTAAAGGCAGTAAGTAGAGATAAAAGCCCTGTGCCGGTAGAAGTATTTTCCGCAAAATTTTTTGAAAAGAATCCCGCTCCCAGCATTATGGAATCGGTGGAAATGATTAACGGTGTGCGTCCGCAACTTAATTGTTCCGTTTGCAATACGGGAGATATTCACATCAATGGGTTAGAAGGACCATACACTTTAATTTTAATTGATGGAATGCCGATTGTAAGCTCTCTTTCCACAGTTTACGGACTTAATGGTATCCCAAATAGTATGATAGAACGGGTGGAAGTAGTTAAAGGTCCCGCTTCGTCCCTTTACGGTTCGGAAGCAATGGGAGGCATCATCAATATCATTACCAAAAACGCACTTACCGCACCGCGTTTAACACTTAATCTTAACTCCACTTCTTGGGGCGAACACAATACAGACATTGGCGGTAAATTTAGATTAAACGATAAGGTGTCCTCTTTATTAAGCCTTAATTATTTCAATTTTCAAAATAAAATAGATAAGAATAAGGACAACTTTACCGATGCGGCACTGCAAAACCGAATTTCAGTATTCAATAAATGGGATTTCCAAAGGAATGAAGGAAGGGTGGCGAGTTTGGCTTTAAGGTATCTCAATGAAGACCGATTTGGAGGCGTTTTGGAATGGGAGAAAAAACACCGAGGGAGCAATGAAGTGTATGGTGAAAGTGTTTACACCAAAAGATTTGAAGCGATAGGCGTTTATCAACTTCCGATAAAAGAAAAGGTGGTTACTCAATTTTCGTATAACTATCATCATCAAGATTCGTTTTATGGCGATGTGCCTTATTTAGCGAAGCAATCTACGGCGTTTGGGCAAATCTATTGGGATAAGACGTTGGGTAAATCTGATTTTTTATTGGGAGCTACCGTCAAAAATGTGTATTACGACGATAATACGCCAGGGACGCTTTCTAAAGACGGAACAACCAATCAACCTCAAAACGATTGGCTGCCAGGTATTTTTGCTCAAAACCAATGGAATATCAACGATAAAAATACTTTATTGGTAGGCTACCGATTAGATTGGTCTAAATTTCACGGAGCGATACATTCACCAAGAGTGGCGTATAAATGGAGTTTGGCTCCACAGACTAATTTGAGGGCGAGTTTCGGTACGGGGTTCCGAGTAGTTAATCTTTTTACGGAAGACCACGCTGCTCTTACGGGGTCTCGGGAAGTGGTGATTTCGGAAGCCTTGAATCCCGAACGTTCCTACAACGGAAACCTTAATCTTACGCACAAAATTTACACTTCTGGCGGTTACATCAATTTTGATATGATAGGGTTTTATTCTCATTTCACTAATAAAATCATTGGGGATTTTGATACCAATCCCAACCAAATTATTTATCAAAATTTGAAAGGCTATGCGGTGAGTAAAGGCGTTTCGCTGAATACGGAATTAAAATTAGGGTCGCCACTTACCGTTAATTTGGGAGCGTCTTATATGGAAGTGTATCAGAAATACGAAGAAGATGGGCAAACGGAAACCCTACAACAGTTATTCGCTCCCAGATGGTCGGGCACTTATGCTATCAGCTATAATTTTCCAAAGGAATGGAGCGCCGATTTTACGGGGGCTTTTTACGGACCGATGCGTTTGCCTGTGCTACCTGATGATTTCAGACCAGCCCATTCGCCTTGGTACACTTTAGCGAATATTCAGATTAGAAAACATTTTTCTAAACTCGGCATAGAGGTGTATGGAGGTGTGAAAAACTTGTTTAATTTTACACCGAAAAATCCTATTATGCGACCGTTTGACCCATTTGATACAAAAGTTTCGGAGCCGAGCAACCCGTATGGTTATACCTTTGATACCGAATATGGCTATGCTCCAATGTTGGGCATCAGAGGGTTTGTAGGATTGAGGTATAACATTAAATAAAACACAACATCAAATGCTGAAAAACATCTTACGGATTCAAATGACACTTTTTATAATGGTGTTTTTCCCCAAGGCACAACAGCTTCCTTTTGTGTCTTGGGAGGCATTTGATACTTTGAGGCTTTCTCAACCTAGAAATACTTTGGTGTTTGTTCGTACCGATTGGTGTTCGGTTTGTAAGAAACAGATTAAAGATTTAGAACAAGCCCCTTCTTTACTTCGTTTACTCTCGGAGCGTGTTTACTTCTTGGATTTGAATGCAGAAAAAGAGAAACGAAGTCTTTCGTTTTTTGGTAAAATCTACCGTTATTATGCCAGTGGAAGCACATCAGGGCTACACGAACTTGCGTATTATTTTTCGCCTCGCAGCCAAGTTTATCCTTTGTGGGTATTGTTGGATAAAGATGGGAAAATTTTAACCACCTATGAGGGCTACCTCTCTCCCATCCCCCTTAGCGAAATCGTAAACAAACACCATTAAAAAAATAAACCTCTTTTAAAAAGGGGTTTATTCATTTATATTTAAAAATTAACTAAATTTACCCCCACAAAAACACACCCATTTATGTCAACATTAAGATTTAAAGCTCTCGAAACCCTTCAGTTCAAGAACCTCAGCAAGGAAAACACCATCGATGTCCCTTCCAAACTCTCACAACTTTACTGTCAAAACGTATTTTCGGAAGAAACCATGAGGGAATTCTTAACCAAAGAAGCCTTCAACTCCATATTAGACGCCATCAAAAAAGGAAGCAAAATCCAAAGACACATTGCCGACCAAGTCGCCGTGGCCATGAAAGACTGGGCCATGAGCAAAGGCGTTACCCATTACACACACTGGTTCCAACCCTTAACCGGCGCCACCGCAGAGAAACACGATTCCTTCTTTACCCCTATCGAGGGCGGCAGAGCCATTGAACGCTTCAATGGAGGAATGCTCATCCAGCAGGAACCCGACGCCTCTTCGTTTCCTAACGGAGGCATCCGAAACACCTTCGAAGCGAGAGGATACACCGCTTGGGATCCCACCTCGCCCGCTTTCATTATTGGAACCACTTTGTGCATCCCTTCCATTTTTATTTCTTACACCGGGGAAACCCTGGACTACAAAGCTCCTTTATTAAGAGCTCTGAACGCCGTAGACGAAGCCGCCACCGAGGTCTGCAAAGCCTACTTCGATAAAAACGTAACCAAAGTGATCCCGACGTTGGGCTGGGAACAAGAATACTTTCTCGTAGACACAGCGCTTTATCAATCGCGCCCCGACTTGGTTATCACCGGCAAAACCCTTTTGGGGCACGCGCCAGCCAAAGGCCAACAGTTGGACGACCATTACTTCGGTTCCATTCCGACCCGAGCCATGAACTTTATGAAAGAGCTGGAAATCGAATGCATGAAATTAGGCATCCCCGTTACCACGCGCCACAACGAAGTAGCCCCCAACCAGTTTGAGCTCGCGCCCATGTTTGAGGAAGCCAACGTTGCTGTAGACCACAACTCCCTGCTTATGGACGTAATGGGACGGGTCGCCAACAAACACCACTTTAAAGCCTTGCTTCACGAAAAACCTTTTGCAGGCGTCAACGGAAGTGGCAAACACAACAACTGGTCCCTAAGCACCGCTACCGGAGAAAACCTTTTGAGCCCCGGAAAAAACCCTAAAAAAAATCTTCAGTTCCTGACCTTCTTTGTCAATACCCTAAAGGCCGTTCATGATTACGCTGACCTTCTGAGAGCCAGCATTGCAACCGCCAGCAACGACCACCGCCTGGGAGCAAACGAAGCTCCACCGGCCATCATTTCCGCGTTCATCGGAAGCCAACTCAGCTCGGTACTGGAAGAACTGGAAAAAGTAACCTCCGGAAAGCTTTCTCCGCAGGAAAAAACCGACCTCAAACTCAATGTAGTCGGTAAAATCCCCGAAATTCTCTTAGACAACACCGACCGAAACCGAACTTCTCCGTTCGCCTTCACCGGAAACAAATTTGAAATCCGCGCCGTGGGTTCTTCCGCCAACTGCGCCGAGCCCATGACCGTAATGAATGCCATCATGGCCAAACAATTAAAGGTCTTCAAAGCAGAAGTCGATACACTAATTGATAAAAAAGGACTGAAGAAAGACGAAGCCATCTTTAACGTTCTTCGGGAATACATCAAAGAAGCACGAAGCATCATGTTCGAAGGAGACGGCTACTCCGACGATTGGGCTAAAGAAGCCGAAAAAAGAGGACTGAAAAACCTCAAAACCACTCCGGAAGCTTTGGAAAGAGAAATGGATAAAAAATTCATCGCCCTTTACGAAGAGCTCGGCATTTATTCTCACCGCGAATTCGAAGCCCGAAATGAAATCAAGTTGGAAAAATACTCTACCGTAATCGACATTGAAGCCCGCGTTTTGGCCGACATCGCCAGAAACCACATTATTCCGGCTGCTCTGAACTACCAAAACCGCCTGATCGAAAACGTTAAAGGATTGAAAGAAATCTTCAGCGAAAAAGAATACAAAACATTAGCAAAAGAACAACTCGACCTCATCTCTTCCATTTCCAACAACGTGGCCCAAATCAAAGTAGGCGTAGACCAGCTCTTGGCTGCCCGCGAAAAAGCCAGAACAACAAAAGGAAGCCAAAAACAAGCCGAGGTTTACTGCAACAGCGTCAAGCCTTTATTTGACGGCATCCGCGAAGCTTCCGACGCTTTGGAAATGATGGTTGACGACGAACTTTGGCCAATGACCAAGTACAGAGAATTACTATTTACAAGATAATTTTTATTTTTTTTACTTCCTTAAAAGACTGTCTTCGGGCAGTCTTTTTTTTTAGATTAACACTATCAAAAAGCAACACCACCCATCAAATTAAACAAAAAACAACCCTAGAATAAAAATAATAAATTAAACTATTTCCCAATTAAATATTTTTGTTATATTAGCAACATAATAAAAACAATACCTATGAAAACAAAATTACTATCTCTTCTTACCTTCGTCGCCGTTCAGGCTTTCACCCAAGCCCAACAGTTTGACTGGGACAACCTCAGCATACCGGCCGGCACTATTGAAAATGCGCTGAAATACACCCAAACCGTCGAAGGTGTAACAGCCGTTGCCTAATCCATTCAAAAAGGCTATATGTATGCAGCAGGTGGCAATGGTTTTGGAGGATCGTCCGGAGTGGTCATTTTCACCGTGGGGCCGAATAACCATTTCATGGTTAATTTCGATAAAGCCACCGACATCAGCTCAATTTACACGGTAAACACCAACGGCATCGGTGGAGTCATCACTCTTGTCCCGATCGGAGGAGAAAATAACGAAACCCTCGTTCATGAAGAAACCGACTTCGGCCATGAGTTTACACCGAACTGGAAAGGCGTTACCGGATTTCAGCTTCTTCATTCCAACGAAGAAACATTCCCGGGGTTAGACACCATCAAGTTCACAATTTCTAACCTGAACACCCAAGAGGAAGCCGCTAAAAAGACTGTCACAGTTTACCCCAACCCCGTAAAAGACCTCATCCATATCAACGGAGTGGAAGGCTCGAATGCCAAAGCGGAACTCTACGACCTAAGTGGAAAAAAACTCTTGGAAGCAGGATTAAAAGAAGCTAATAACGAAGTTAATGTTTCTTCTCTGCCTAAGGGCAACTACCTCTTGAAAGTCGCCTCAGACAAAACGAATTTCTCCCAAAAAATCATTAAGAACTAATAACCTCAACCATATCTTCAAAGCCCTTTCGCCGATTTAATTAAGCGAAAGGGCTTTTTTGTTCAAAAAAATAATAAAATACTGATATACAATGATTTAAAATCCAAAAACCCTAACCTCCCTCTTCCGACAATTACACAATTATAGTTATTCGTTATAGGATTTATAGATTTTATCGAGTAAGATGTTAAAAAAACTTAAAAAAAATAAAACAGCAACCACCATAAAGCGGCTATTGCAGCGCATTTTCCTTTAACACAATCCTTAATTTTGTTAAAAACTGTTAAAAACAAACCCGGAGAATTCTAAAAAAACAAGTCTTTTAAGCGCTTTGCCTACTTTTGTCTAGTCAAAAAACAAAGTTAATCCTAACACGGGCAAACTAAAGACTTATGAAGAAAACAGTTTTATTCTACATTGTAGCGATACTATCCGCTTTCTCTCTGCAATCTTGTGTTACTAACTACGTCGTATCTGAACCTATAACATACAAAACCAATGCCAATTTGGCGGCAATTCCTACCAATAATCTCCGCCCGGTAAAAAATGAAATTTCTCCGTCCAAGCGAATCGACATGGCCTTGGCTTCCATAGAAAAAACCAACAAAAATATCGAAATCGAAAAAGCCATTTTGTTTGAAAAGAAAATGGACGAGCTCATGGCCGAAGCCGAATCTTATCTCGGAACTCCTTACCGCTACGGTGGAATGTCCAGAAGTGGCATCGACTGTTCGGCTTTCGTACTTTCTGTTTTTGGTGCTACTATGGGAATGAACCTCCCACGTGTTGCCGCTTCCCAAGCCCTTCAAGGCGAATCCGTATCCAAAGAGGAACTGCGAAAAGGCGATCTTGTTTTCTTCTCCAGAGGCGGAAGAATCTCCCATGTGGGTATCGTACACCATATTGACGAAGCCGGTGAAATCCAGTTCATCCATGCCTCAACCTCCAAAGGAGTAATGATTTCTCCTCTTAGCGATAAATATTGGGGGCCGAAATTCCGATTCGCTAAGCGCATCATCCAAGACGATCTTACCGATTTATCCGTACTGGCACAGAAATAAATATTAAATAATTGTTCTTTGATAATAGGACATTTTATATTTATTCACTAACTTTGTATCCGTGAAAAAAAGACTACAAATTATGATTTTATTGCTTGGGTTAGGATTTTTCCTTTTCCCAAGACAAGTCTTTTTTGCCTCTCCGACAACGGAAAACACAACCTGTTGTTCCTCCTCATCCCAAAAGAGCGAAAACTGCCACAACGATAACAACGAAAAAAAAGATTGCACAAAGCATCACCCTCAATGCAGCGACCAATGCTGTACTAATTGCTACAGTTGCGCATCCTTATCGCTTTCCATTCTAAAACCGGAATCTTTTCATTCTGATTCCATCAACTTCTCTGCTCTCAAAAGCAAACAAAGCCTTTTGCCTTGCTCCAAACCCTCTGAGAGACCATTCGACATTTGGCAACCGCCGAAAATAGGTTAATTCGTTTTTACCATTACCGTTTAATGAAGCGCCTCTTTGTCCAAACAAAGAAGCCCTCATCTCTATTGTAAAATACAACATCAAAAAACCGAATTAATGAATTACCTTATTCGAATAGGGGTGGTTTTCCTATTAACACTAGTCGCTTTCACTACTATCAAAGCCCAAAACCAAACCATTATCACCGAGACCGCCGAAGTCTCCGGTAATTGCAGCATGTGCAAAACCACTATAGAAAAAGCTGCCAAATACAAAGACGGAATTTCGGCGACATGGGACCAATCCACTAAAATCCTTACACTCATCTACCCTTCCGGAACCACTTCAAAGCAAGAAGTCCTACGCCGTATTGCCGAAGCAGGTTACGAAAACGAACTTTTCCACGCCGATCCTTCGGCCTACACCTCTCTCCCTGAATGTTGCAAATACACCCGAACAAAATCGGTCGAAAAATCTTTTTTCGTCAGAGGCAATTGCAACATGTGCAAAGCGAGAATCGAGAAAGCCGCTACCGCTGCCGGAGCTCAAAATGCCACTTGGAACGCCTCGAACCAAACACTATCGCTAATTTATAACGCCGAAAACACTTCAACCGACGTCATTCTGCGAAAAATAGCCGATGCCGGCCACGACAACGAAAGGTTCCGCGCTTCCGATGAGGCCTATCGTTCCTTAGCCGATTGCTGTCTCTATGAAAGGGACAAACAAACGCCAACCGCCTCGGATACACACCACCATGACCACGCTTCTCCTCACGATCATAGCATTGAAGAGGTCAAACTAACCAAAGCTCAAGCCGCTACCTCCATCGACGGAAAAAGTGCGGGATTGACATTTCAAATCGGACGCAAAGAACTATTAAAAGCCGCTTGCTGCAATCTTTCCGAAAGTTTTGAAACCAACGCCACCGTAGACGTTAATTTTAGCAATGCCGTAACCGGAACCAAACAATTAAAAATCTTGGGACTAGACCAAAAATACACCGCTCTAACCAAAGAACTCCTTCCCGATACGAGAGGCCTAGCCTCGGCTTATGGCCTGGGCTTCATTCCCGGACGATGGATTGGCGGCATCCAGCTAACCAAAGGAGGGAGTAGCGTAACCAACGGCTACGAAAGCATTACCGGACAAATCAACACCGAATTTCTGAAATACAAAGACCACCCCGAAACCACCCTCAACCTATTTTTGGACAACAACGCCCGTACCGAAGCCAACATCACCCACACCTCACAAATTGCAGAACGCTGGACCCAAAGCATTCTCCTTCACGGTAACGCCACCCTCGCCAAAATGGATTACAACCACGACGGCTTTTTGGATCAACCCACAGGCACACAAACCAACCTTGCCTATTTGGTAAACTACAACGATTTAGAACATTCGGGGTTAGGATTTCATTTTGGCATCAATTTTCTCCAAGATCGACGAAATGCCGGCCAAACGGACTTCAACAAACAACTCTCACCCGATCGTCAAAACGCCTACGGCGTAAACATCGACATTTCCAGAATTCAAACGTGGACTAAAATAGGTTACATCTTCCCCGACAAACCCTACCAAAGCATCGGATGGATGAATCAATACACCTTCCACCAACAAGACAGCTTCTTTGGACACCGAACTTATTTCGGTTCACAGAACACCTTTTATTCTAATTTGGTCTTCGAGAGCATCATCGGGAACACCAACCACAAATACAAAACCGGAACAAGCTTCCTTTTTGACGGATATCGGGAACTCTATCTCGCCTCTCCCTACCATCGAAAAGAATACGTCCCAGGTCTTTTCTTTGAGTACACCCTCACCGGTCGGAAGTACACTTTAGTCTCTGGTCTACGGACGGACTTCCACAATCTCGCCGGCACGCAACTTTCACCGAGGGTTAATTTCAAATACGATTTCTCCCCTCAAACCATCCTGCGCCTTTCCGCAGGCCGAGGATTCCGAACCGCCAATATTTTTGCCGAAAGTCAAGCTTTCTTCGCTTCTTCCCGTACGCTAGAATGGCTGGATTCGGGAGGTCGAATCTACGGATTAAAAGCCGAATCTGCCTGGAATTATGGAATTAGCTTACAGAAAGATTTCAAATTTCTTGGTCGAAAATCTTCTATTGTTACCGATTTTTTCAAAACCGACTTCAAAGACCAAGTGGTCATGGATCTTGATCAATCGTCTCGTAAAATCCTCTTTTACAACTTGAACGGACGCTCCTTCGCCCATAGTTTTCAAACCCAATGGGACTTTTCGCCCCTGAAAAATTTGGAATTCAGAATGGCTTACAAATACTACGACGTTCAAACCGACTATACCGGCGGAAGACGAAACGTTCCTTTCATAGCAAAGCACCGTGGTTTTGTAAATATCGCCTACTCCACGCCTAAAAATGAAAAAGGGGCGCACTGGAGCTTTGACACCACCCTGAATCTCGTTGGTTCCCAAAGGCTACCCCTCACAAAAGACAATCCTTCCGAGTTTCAGCTCTCATCCTACTCTAAACCATTCAGCACACTCAACGCACAAATTTCCAAACACCTAAACGCAAAAAGCAGACTCTATCTCGGAGGCGAGAACCTGACGTCTTATCGGCAAAATCATCCTATTATAGATGCCGCCAACCCCTTCGGTTCTTACTTTGACGGAGGCCTGATCTACGCCCCTATCATGCCTGCCATGATTTACATTGGCGCCGACGTCAACCTCTAAACAACTGAAAAGCCTTGGATAAACCAAGGCTTTTTTTAATTCACTAAAAAAGAAAGGTCAGGATAAACCCGACCAATCCATAATGATTTGATGAAAAAATTTAAGGAAACTTAACCCCCGAATAAACATTAGGATTTACCTGAGGTAAGCTTGAACCATAAGTCGCATTGATTGCTTTGATAAATTCATTCGCTATCACCGCATACCCTCTCCCCGTAAGATGAACACCATCCAAAGAGAAACTTCCTCCCGTTACAAAAGAAGCCGTGTACTTCACCCCATCAAATTGCAACCCGGAAGAAGAGGCCAACTCCGCCATTTTCGCATTAGCATCCACAAAAGCCAAACCATACGAAGAGGCCAAAGCCTTAATGGAAGCATTATAGGCCGTCGTCGCCGTTCTGATCGCTGTTATTTCGCTAGGAATCAAAATATGCTGATCCTCCAAAGGAAAGGAAATCCCGTAAGCATTAAGCGGAGCTTGAGCATATGGATAGACCGACGTACTGGGCGCCGTACCAATCACCGCACGTGTTGACAAAGGAACCAAATCCCCCGCCTTGGTCTGTCTGGCCTGACCAAAAGCTTGTCCTACCGCATAAGCCGTTTGAGCCCCGACAGCAGGCGTCAACGCCGCCGTAATTTGAGCCGAAAGATCCGTCAAAGTTTCATCCTTAATCAGTAACGGATTCGCTTCGGTTTTCGACAAAAGATTAATCCGATCGCCTTGCCCCAAAGCCGTTAAAACTTGTTTTACAGGTCCGTACAATCTAGTGTTCAACGCATCAATGGTTGCCTCGCCCACCGTTTGATTATTTTTCCCTATCGCATAAGCCGACAAAGGCGCATAAGGCACCGTAGTGAAAAAGGGAATATTCTCCACGTTAGGAATATTGGCAATAACCCCTTTGGTCGCTCCTACCGCCTTCATGCCATCCAGCACTCCCTTAATGGAAGCAGCCAAAACATTAGGATCGGTAATATCGTTCGAACCATAAGTCCTCGGATCCAAATTACCCGTTTGATCTTTTCCAACACCGCCGGAAGTGGCATAAGACAGTACGTCATTGTTCCCTATCCACAAAGAAAAGAACGTAGGCTTCGCCGCCATCGCGTCTTTCAATACACTGGTCGATGCCGAACTCGCGAAACGCACAAAATAAGGATTGGATACCCCTAAAGCAATCCCTTGTTCATTACCATAACCCTCGGCCACCAAATGAAAAGACTTCGCCCCAGGAACCCCGAGATTGTTATAACTTCCCGAAACTTTCGTAAAAGCACTAACAGGAGCCGCATTCAAAGGCGTCATGGTCTTTCCTAAAACCGCCCCCGTATTCCCGTCCAAAACGTCCGTAACCTGAAGGGTTAGTTTCCCCGGAAAAAGATAAGCTCCCGTTGCCGGATTTTTGAAATTACTAAACCCGCCCACGTTATCCGGCATCAAGGGTTGCAAAAACTCGCCACTGCCCGCCTTTGCCATTTGCGAAGCAATAATATTGGGATAAGATTCCACCTGACCGTCCAAATAAAGGGCATTATCCCGATAACCCGACGTCAAAGAATTTCCCAAAGCCACATATTTTGTAAAATCGGCACTCCCGCTGGTCACTGCAACAGCCTCCACATTCGTATCGAAATCCGTATTACAACTGTAGGTGAAAAATAGTGCAGAGGCCGCAACAGCCGATAAAATTATTTTTTTCATAGCCAAAAATGATTATTTAAGATTATAATTAAGCCCTAAACCGAAATAATAAGTTCTAGCCTTAGCCTGCCCCGCAAAATTATAGTAGGCATTATTAAACGTTCTGTATTTAGGGAACGACATCGCTGCCGCCAAGTCCACCCCAAGTCCGCCGAACTTCAACCCCAAACCGGCCGTAGCCACATGGGCATTAAACGAAGGCGTCTCCGGAATAAAATGCTCATCGCTGTATGGCGCTTCGTCATAGTACCAACCAGCCCGTCCCGCAACTTTTTCACTGAAGTGGTATTCTGTTCCTAAACGGTAAGTTCTCGTACTGTAAAAATTTTTCGGCACTACCGATACCGTCGCATCCGAAGCCTGGTTCCCCACCAAAGCATTCTCGAAGTCCAAAGTCAGATGGCTATACGCCTGCCATCCCGTATAGTTGAAATCCGCCGCCAACTTCCACTTCGGAGTTACCCAGTAAGACGCGGCAAGAGTATATTCGTCCACCAAAGGCAGCGTCGCCGTAAAACGATCCTGCCCCTGAGCATTCAGCCCCAAACGATCATAAAGCGCGCTGGAAACATTAAAGGTTGCCAAACCGTTTTTGGCTTTCATATCCACCGGACCGCGGTAAGCCACACTAACATCCAAACGTTCGTCCGGACGGAAGTAAAAGCCCAAACCGAAACCGTGCCCCACTGCTTTGCTGTCTTTAATGTTCATGGTTCCGCCCAATTGGGTTACCGCACGATCCCAGTCCACCTCGCCTTTCGCATAGATGTAACTCGCGCCCAACGATACCCATGGCGCCAATTTCACGGAAACCATCGGCTGGAAGAAAAAAGAACGCAAAGCCATCTTCTGAACCATCTCTTTTCCGGCCCACTCCTCGCCCCAATTAATGGTACTACCATAAGGCGTAGTAAAACTAAATCCTACCGAAAGGTCCTCAATCGGTTTATAGGCCACCGCCGCATAAATCGGAGTCCCCAAAGGATTGTCCGTCTCATAGGATTGCAACGTCGCCGCATTTTGATAAGTCACCGAGGAAAGCGCTCCAAAACCGCCAACCGCTACACTAAGCTTCGAAGGAATAAAAGAAATCCCTGCAGGGTTAAAAAATGCAACACTAGCATCCTCCGCATGAGCGCTGGTATGCGCCATCGCCAGCTGTCTAACCCCCTGAAGAGAAACCCTGAAACCGCCCGCATAAGCCATCATTCCGGCAAGAAGCGATGTGGTAATGATTATTTTTTTCATACTACAATAATTATTATCGAATCCAAATATAAACTTATTTTGGGTTTGAGCGTTAATATTTGCTTAATATTTTTAAACATAAACCTTTTGAACCCCCTGTTTTTAACTAAAAAAAGCCTAAAACACAAGCCTCAAATCGCTATTTTAAAGGGAAATAACCACCCTGAAACAAAAAATAATAAAACAAGTGTTTAACTTTAAACACCTCTCGCCAACGCACCCCCTTTATCTCTCCTTACAGCCCCAAAACTCCCGCCTTCGTTATTCCCGTAAAAAATTATCTGTCGCAAAAAACAAAGGAAAAACCGCTTTGAAAAAAATTATACTAAATTTGCAGGAATTAGAACTAGAATTATAAATAATAGAATATGAGTTGTGGATGCAAAACATCCGGTGACCACTCCTGCGGAACCAAGTCCTCCACAGGATGCGGGAGCGTGGATACCTGCGGCAATAGTTATAAACTGAGCGTCTTTGATTGGTTGTCGAACGTCAATACGCCAAACCATAAAACGTCATGTGATTTTGTAGAAGTAAGATTCAAAAACGACCGAAAACACTTTTATAGAAACCCTCATCACTTGCCTCTGCATATCGGAAGCATCGTCACGGTGGAATCCAGCCCGGGGCATGACGTGGGAGTGGTGAGCCTTACGGGAGAGCTCGTCAAGATACAGATGAAGAAGAAAAAAGCCTCCCAAGACCAGGCGTTGAAAATCTACCGCATTGCCAATCAAAAAGACATTGAGACCTGGCAAGAAGCCCGAAAAAAAGAAGATGCAACCAAGAAAGAGGCTAAAATCATTGCTTCCAGATTGGGATTAGAAATGAAAATTACCGACGTGGAATATCAAGGGGACGGCGCCAAAGCCACCTTCTATTATACCGCGGACAGTAGAGTCGATTTCCGACAACTCATCAAGGAATACGCCACGCTTTTCAAAACCAAAATCGACATGAAGCAGATCGGCTTCCGTCAAGAATCGGCCAAAATCGGCGGAATAGGCTCCTGCGGAAGAGAATTATGCTGCTCTTCATGGCTTACCGATTTTCGCTCGGTCAATACCAATGCCGCACGCTATCAACAACTTAGCATCAACCCCCAAAAACTGGCGGGGCAATGCGGAAAACTCAAATGCTGCCTTAACTTCGAACTCGACAGCTACATGGACGCCCTTTCGGACTTTCCGTCCCAAAACACTTCGCTTGACACGGAAAAAGGAAAGGCTTTCTGCATCAAAATCGACGTTTTCAAAAAGAAAATGTGGTTTGCTTACGCCGAGAACCCCGTGGCCTGGTACGATATAGACACCAAAGAAGTTAAAAAACAAATCGAAAACAACAAAAAAGGAATTAAAGCCCCTCTTTTGGAAGAATTGGTCACCCCGAACGAATTCGCCATGAAAACCGTGGATCTCATTCAGGAAAATAGTACGGACCGGTTCGATAAGAAAAACAAACCGAGAAACCGAAAGTCCAATTCAAAAAATCAAAGAGACCATAAAACGAAAGAACAAAATCAAACAAAAAACCAAACCAAAGAAAAACCAGCCGAAAAGCGAACAGAAAATACCGCCAAACCCAAACCTCGGAAAAATTTCAAAAAAAAACCGCCCAAAAACAATCCCAATGAATAAGATTTTGGTTTTTTTTTCGTTGATGCTCTTAGCCTCTTCCTGCACACCGGGTTCCGAGGAGGTTTACATGCATTCTTTAAATGGCCTTTGGCCCCAAAAAGCCACCCAAAAGTTTGAATTTGAAATAAAAGAAAACCAAACCCCGAAAAACATTATATTTGTCGTAAGAAACAATAACGATTATCCTTACAGCAACCTTCGGGTTTTCAGCAAAATATACCCCGAGGGACAGCCTCAAGCCAAAACCGATACCCTGAACTACCTTTTGGCTCGCCCCAATGGCGAATGGATCGGAAAAGGCTTTGGAGACACCAAAGAAATACGCTTTCAATACAAAATACAACATCGGTTTCCGAAAAACGGTCGCTACGTCATCGAAGTACAACACGCCATGCGGCGCGACACCCTTAGAGGCATCGAAGATTTCGGAATAAAAATAGAATCAGCTAAATCGCAAAATGGAGAATAAAAAACAAAACAAAAGCACTTTCCCTCTGCCTCCGAAAAAGAAAAAAGGAGGGCCTAAAAAATGGATTAAACTCATTTGGACGGGACTTATTGCCGTGGTTCTCGGAATTTCGGGATTGTTTTTTGCCGTTGCCCAAGGTTTTTTGGGAGAAATGCCCGAAGTTCGGGAGCTTGAAAACCCCGACATCTACGTCGCTTCCGAAATCATTTCTTCGGACGGGAAACTTCTCGGAAAATTTGAAAAAGAGAAAACCCATCCCGTGACCTATAGCGACCTTCCCCCTTATTTGGTTTACGCCTTGCAAGCCAAAGAGGACGAACGTTTTAAGGAACACTCGGGTATTGATTTAAAATCCGTCGCCCGGGCCGCTTATTTCCGTGGAGACCGAGGCGGGGGGTCCACCATCACCCAACAATTAGCCAAATTGCTCTTTACCAAAGAGCCCTCTTCCAACCCGATCAAAAGGGTGATTCAGAAACTCAAGGAATGGGTAGTGGCGGTCAGCTTGGAAAAACGCTACACCAAAGAGGAAATCATTACGCTTTATTTCAATAAATTCGACTTTACTTACAATGCCAACGGTATCGAAATGGCCTCCCGAATTTATTTTAATAAAAACACCAAAAATCTTACGCTTCCCGAAGCTGCCGTATTTGTAGCCATGCTGGAAGCCCCTATCGCCAACAATCCTCTGAGAAACCCCGAAAGAGCCAAACGACGCAGGGATGTGGTATTGGAACAAATGCTCCAAACCGGCTACATTGACCAAGCCACTTACCAACGTGCCGTGGATACACCGGTGGTTACCGATTATCATCCCGTTAAAAGCATTGACGAAGGGTATTCGGCCTACTATAAATTCTACCTCCGAAAAGAAATTGACAACATTCTGAAAGAACACGAAAAGAAAACAGGAAAAAAACTCAATCTTTTCAAAGACGGTCTGAAAATATACGTTACGCTAGACTCCAAAATGCAGCGTTTTGCCGAAGAAGCAATTAAGGAACACCTCACGGCCCTTCAAAAAAACTTCGATGCCGAGCAGAAAGGAAGAAAGCAAAGACCTTTCTATAATATTTCTCAAAAACAAATCGACGGAATCATGCTTCAAGCCATGAAGCGCACCGGCCGTTACAAGCAGCTTGCCGCCGCCGGCGTACCGGAAGATTCCATTATGATGGAGTTTCAAAAACCGATAAAAACCACCCGTTTTACTTGGGCCGGAGAAGAGGAAGTAGAAATGTCGCCTTACGACTCCATACGCTATCATAAACAAATTGCCCAAGCCGGACTTATGTCTATGGTTCCCGCTACGGGAGAGATAAAAGCATGGGTCGGCGGTATCAACTGGCAGCACTTCCAATACGACCACATTAAACAAGGAAAACGTCAGGTAGGCTCCACCTTCAAGCCTTTCGTGTACGCCACTGCCATCATGAATCTCGGCATGACACCTTGTTCAACGGTTTCCAATGCTACTTTTAACGAAAGAGGCTACCGCGTCCCTGGAAGCGGAGGCTCGCCCACACTCAAACATGCTTTAGCCCACTCTCTCAACCCTGTAGCCGTAAGACTAATGGACATGAGCGGTACCGACAAGGTGATCCAATTGGCTCGTGATTTGGGTGTTACCCAAGACATCCCAAGAGGTCAACTTGCCGTCGCTTTGGGTTCTTCCGACATTACCATCTACGAAATGCTCGGAGCCTACAGTACCTTTGCCAACTTCGGAAACTACATCAAACCCGAAATGATTTGGCGAATTGAAGACGCTAACGGACGGGTGATAAAAGAAGTTAAAACCGAAACCAAAGAGGTCATGAACGAAATGTACGCCTACACTATGATCGACTTGATGAAAGGCGTTGCCGATTTCGGTACCGCTTCCGGAGAACTCGGACGAAGAGGCATTGCGAAAGGAACAGAAATTGCCGCAAAAACAGGAACCACACAAAACAATTCCGACGGATGGTTTATCGGCCTTACACCGAATTTGGCCACGGGCGTTTGGGTCGGTTGGGAAGACCGAGCCACCCATTTCCGAAGTACCGGTGAAGGACAGGGTGCCAAAATGGCCTTACCGATATGGGCGATTTTCATGAAGAAAATCTATACGGACGGCACTTTGGGGGTTTCTCCTGAAGACAAATTCATCAAACCGTCGAACTGGACGGGCGACTGCGCCGATCTACAAGGTTTAGGCGGAGGCTATGGGGATGACGGCGGCCTTCAAACCATCGACCAGCTTAAAAACCCTCAACCAAGTACCCCAAACCCGAATAAAACCGGTACCTCCAATAAAAAAGAGGAAAATCTGAACGAAAGCCTCAATAAAGACACCGAGGTAGATTTCAACCAATAAAAACCCAAAGACCTTCCCTTGACCGGAAGGTCTTTTATCATTCAACATGAACCTAAGCGCCATAACCCAAACCTATCTTTCAACCTTTCCCTATGACTCTTCCCTTAATCCTATCCCACGCCAAACGCCAGGCAAACTCCTGGCTCGGGCTAACCCCGTGGGATTTCCCAATGCCGTTTTAATCGATTTCAATGAAAAACTGTCGCTAGATATAGGTTTAGGCTCCCTGCAAACCTCTCAGGAGGAGCAGTTCCTCCATGCCAGCTTCATCCCTTCCAAGCTTCAACCGTATGCCACCGCCTATGCAGGGCACCAGTTCGGACAATGGGCCGGCCAACTGGGAGATGGAAGAGCACTTTTCGCCGGTGAAATCACTAACCATCACGGCCAAACCACCGAACTCCAATGGAAAGGTGCCGGCTTAACCCCATATTCCCGCCACGCCGACGGCCGTGCCGTATTACGATCCACCGTTCGGGAGTATCTAATGAGCGAAGCAATGCATCATTTGAAAATCCCTACCACTCGTGCTTTAGCCCTGAGTCTTTCCGGTGAAGCCGTCATTCGGGACATTCTGTATTCCGGCAACCCTAAACCCGAACCCGGCGCCGTAATGATGAGAACCGCCCCCAGTTTTTTACGTTTTGGACATTTTGAACTTTTAGCCGCCCAAAGAAACCTCCCTCTGCTTTCTCAACTCGCCGACTTCACCATCCAAAATTACTTCCCCGAAATCCAATCCAAGGGAAAAGAACGCTATTTAGATTGGTTTTATTCCATCACAGAAAAAACCGCCCACCTGATCACCCAATGGCAACGGGTAGGTTTTGTTCACGGCGTAATGAACACCGATAACATGTCCATTTTAGGGCTTACCATCGACTATGGACCTTTCGCCATTATGGAAGAATACAATCCGAAATTCACCAGCAATACCACCGATCTGCCCGGTCGCCGCTACGCTTTTGGACAACAGGAAAACGCCGCCCTTTGGAATCTTTGGCAACTGGCCAACGCTCTTTTCCCCTTGATTGGCGAAGAAGATCCCATTCAGGAAGTGCTTTCGGCTTACGACGCTCTGATAACCGACAAAAAAAATCGGATGTTATGTGACAAATTCGGCTTCAATTTCCCCCGAAAAGAAGACCCTTCCTTTTTTCAAAACTGGCAAAACCTCGCACAAGAATTGCAAGCGGATCACACTCTGTTTTTCATTCTATTGGAAGAATGGAATCCCGAAAAAAATAACGCCGCCGACCATTTCGAACCCTGTTTTTACAAACCTCTTAACAAAGACGAAAAAGAACGGTTTAATGCCCTTCTCGCACTTTACTCGCTGCGAGTCCAGCACAATCAACAGGATCAAAAAGAAACCCAAAACAAAATGCAGCAAAGCAATCCCAAATTCGTTTTAAGAAACTATTTACTCCACGAATGCAGCGAGCAGTTAGCCCAAAACGACAATACCTTATTTAAAAAATTAAAAACAGCTCTCCAATCCCCCTATGAAAATCGTTTTTCGGAATTCGCCATAAAACGCCCCGACCAATACACCAATACCCCCGGTTGCACCATGCTTTCTTGCAGTTCTTAGAAAGCGGCAAAAACATGGTTCAGAATTCTCTTTTTTGCTATTTTTGCGGCAAAATTTCGAATTTTGAATTTACTAAAAAAAACAGGCCGATGCCTTAGATTAATCCTTCCGAGTACGCTTGCGGAAATTCTACTTTTCACCTCTCTCATTGCCGGTTACGGAACCTTAGCAACAACCATTGCTTTGGATTACCGAATCATTTTCGACAACCGAATCCCCTGGGATGCCTACTTTAGTTTCGACAACCGCGCCATCGTCATGAGCGGTGGGGGCTTCGAGCGGCACCCTCTTGCCAACTACTTCTTCGGATGGATAAGGGAGCTTGCCTTTTGGCTATCGGGAGGTAAAACCGATGCTACTTTCCGCCTTGTATTAGCTTGGCTAAGCACCCTAACGATAAGCCTTTCGATAGTTCAAGTGTACAAATACCTTAAAAACATCATCGGACTGCCGATGCATTTTTCCTTATTGCTAATTCTGTTTTACGCTTTTTTTTCGACCAATATTTTATTGGCTTTTACCCCAGAAACCTACACTTACACGCTTTTGGCCTTGGTTTTATTTAACCATTATGCCGCCCTCAAACTCCAAAAAGACAAACCGATTTCAACCGCTGCGCTTACTCTAGCCACCGTAACTACCGGCGGTCTTACCATTACCAATGCCGCCAAAATCTTCATTCCCTTAGCCTTTGAGAAAGGAATTTTCAAAAACGCCAAACGTTTTGCCTGGGCTACGGCGCAAACCCTCATCGCTGCGGGAACATTCCTTTTGCTCTACTTTTACCGCTTGAATTTCGACCTTCAAAGGATTTTCACCAAAACAGGAGAACAATATGAAAAATTCTCCAACCCTCAACACGTTCCTCTTTGGGATATGGCCAGCTCTTGGTTTTTTGGAGGAAACATCCTTTTCGCCTCCTTTATTACTCGGGATTATCACAACAAAAAAGGATTCGAGTACAAAGCTCTTTTCATGGACGTGTACAGCAGTGAACTGCCTTACGTCTTTGTTGCATTACTGCTTCTTATGATCCTTTGGTCGGTTGCCTCCAATCTTAAAAACAAATTGGTTTGGATTCTTTTTGTTTCTTTTATAATTGACATTCTGATCCACTGTTTCTTGAAATTCGGATTACACACAGCGTATATCTATGGAGGGCATTTCGTATTCGTGTACCCCTTGCTATTGGGATGGCTTTACCATAGGTACAAAAACAAGTCTACCCCTCTACTTTTGATCAGCATCTTATTGGTTTTTATGACGGCTTTCCTCATTACCAATAACAGTTTCAGAATGCAAGAATTCTTCTTCTTTCTGAACAAATACTATCAATAAAAAAACGACCATTTAGGTCGTTTTTTTCGTTCTATAGATAGAAAATCAGCCTTACTTTGCCTCCGTACAAAACACTCTGTACTGAATGGCAGTAGCCGATTTAAAATACTCTCTGATTCGCTTCAAATCCGAAGAAGCGCTTTCTTTACTGAAATAGCTTCCTGCTAATATTTTATAGTTCGGACGTAGCGAAGCATCCGTCTCTACCTTAATATTCGGGAAACGACGACGGAAATAAGCTTTTACCTCATTCGCCTCTTCGTTACTCTTCACCACCGCCAGTTGGATTTTAACCCCCATGATTCTCGGATTTTGACGGCAAATTTCCGCCGTGGACAAAGCCCTAGAAGGCACCGTTCGTGTCCCCCGATTAGGCGTAAGACCTCCGGTAGTGGACAAATCTGGACCCGAGTCCGACGTCGAGGACGTTCGCATACAGGCCCCTTCCACAGACTCGATTAAAGAGCTTATTTTTTTATCCATGGAAACCGTCAAAGGAGTTCCCGAAAGCGTATCCGTTTTGATAACCTGCTGTGCAAAAAAACACTGGGAACCAAAAACAAACCATGCGATTATAGACGTTTTAAACAATTGCATCAATCAATATTTTTTGCAAATTTAAGTATAAATAAAAACCGTACCAAACGCATTTATTTAGAACTATTCCAAATTATGAAAAATGAGAAATAGCACGTTTCAGGGGTTGTTAATTTCTTGTTAAAAACATTATTTTTGCGGAATTGAATGAATACTCATTTTTTTACTAACCCAAGATTTTATAAATGATTAGTTGGAGAAAGCATTACAAAAGGGGGTTACTGGCAATAGGTTTATTGCTGTCAGCCACCGCTTCAGTCCACGCTCAGGACGGAGATCCTAAGAACGGAGAAAAGCTTTTCAAAGCGAATTGCGCCGCGTGCCACGACCTTGAAAAGCAACTGGTTGGACCGGCCCTAGGAGGTATTGTCGATCGGCTCAAAACCGAACAAAACCTAGACACGGACTGGCTTCACGCCTGGATCAAAGACAACGAAGCCCTCAGAGCTTCCGGCGACAAATACGCCAATGAAGTGTTCGAAAAGTTCAATAAAACGGCAATGACCCCTTTCCCGAACTTATCGGATCAGGATATTAACGATATCTTGGCGTACACCACCAATCCGCCTGCACCAGAGCCTGCGGCAGCTTCAGAAGGAGCACAAGACCAAAACTCCCTTGCCGCATTGGAAAAAGCAAAACAAGAGAGCACCAACTCCAAAATCGTTCTTATCTCTCTCTTTGCCATCGGTGGACTTCTACTTTGGTTACTACTAAAACTCAAACAATTAGTAAAACTTCAACAAACCGACGAATTAGCAGCACTCAACGAAACTAGAGCGTACAGCTTGGCTGAAGTTTATGCCAAATACAACACTTTAGGTAAAGTTATTTTGGGGCTTTTGGCTTTGTTTGCGTTCTACGGTGTTTGGAACTGGATGATGGGTATCGGCGTCTACAAAGGGTACAAGCCTGAACAGCCAATTTATTTCTCCCACAAAATCCACGCCGGGGATAACAAAATCGATTGCCAAATGTGCCACTCTTCCGCAAAATACGGAAAGGTTTCCGAAATCCCTTCGCTGAACGTTTGTATGAACTGTCACCGTAACATTTCCGAATACAAAGGCACCTACATGGAACCTGGAAAAAACAAAGCTTTCTACGATGCAGAAATCCAAAAAATCTACGCCGCAACCGGCTGGGATCCTGCAACGCAAAGCTATACCGGAAAAACACAACCGGTGGAATGGGTAAGAATCCACAATATGCCAGACTTCGTGTATTTCAATCACGCTCAACACGTAGTGGCTGGAGAGCAAGCCATTATCAGCTCGCACAACAAGAAAAATCCTAACGATCAAATCGATGTTGTATGTAAAGCTTGCCACGGTAAGGTAGACACCATGAACGTTGTACAAATGGCCAACGATTTCACCATGGGCTGGTGTATCGAATGTCACCGAACCACGGAGGTGGATATGAACAACGGTTACAACCAAGAGTACTTCAAAAACCTTCACGACAAACTGAAAAAACAGTACCCTAAAACCGAAGGTAAAATCACCGTCGATGCAATCGGTGGTCTAGAGTGTGGTAAATGTCATTATTAATAACGAATTAAATAAGAAGTATAAATGGCTTCAAACAAAATACAATTTAGAAGTATTCACGAACTGAAAGATCCGGCACTCAACCAAAAGCTGGCTCAAAAAGAATTTCAAAATGAAATTCCCGTGGATGAATTCCTAGGTGATTCCGAAAAAATGAATAACTCCGGAACTTCTAGAAGAGATTTCCTTAAGCTTTTAGGATTCTCTACCGCGGCAGTAACTTTAGCCGCTTGTGAGGCTCCGGTAATTAAGACCATTCCTTACGTGGTAAAACCTCACGATATTATTCCTGGGGTTCCCAACTATTACGCTACAACTTTCTTCGACGGATTCGATTTTTCCAATGTTCTTGTAAAAACCAGAGAAGGAAGACCCATAAAAATCGAAGCAAACCCTGCCGCCAAAGAACTTGGAAAAACCAATGCTAGAGCGCAGGCCAGCGTTTTGTCTCTTTACGATAACGATAAGGTAAAGCAGCCTCAGTTGCAAGGAAAAGACGAGACTTTCGATAAAGTGGATGACTACATCCTAAAAGCCCTAGCAGAGGCACAAGGATCGGGCAAAAGAATTGTCGTTCTTTCTCATTCCTATGCTTCGCCAACTTTCAAAAAACTTTTTGGCGACTTTAAGGCTAAGTACCCTACCGCCGAATTGGTAACTTACGATGCTTATCCTTATGCCGCCGCACTGGATGCCGCACAAGAGGTTTTCGGACAAAGAGCTTTGCCTGTATACGACCTTTCCGGTACCGAGTTGGTGGTTTCGTTCCAAGCGGATTTCTTGGATCACTACAACGGGGCAAGTTTGGAAACGTCTTACGCAGCGGCTAAAAAACCGGGGGCTAATATGTTAAGACATATTCAGGTGGAATCCAATATGTCGTTAACCGGAGCCAATGCCGACACTCGTATCCCTTTGAAACCAAGTGCGGTTAACAAAACCTTAGTTGAAGTTTACAACCTGATTAACGGAGGATCGTCTTCCGATAAAAATGCACAAAGTATCGCTGCAGAACTTCAGGCCAAAGGAAGCAAAGCCGTAGTGTTAGCCGACGGAAGCAAGGGAGCTTACGTTTTGGCTCATCTCATCAACCAAAAACTAGGTTCTTCGGCTTTTACCGGCAAGAAAAACCTTCTAAAAGAATTCGACGGGGCACGTTACCAAGAGTTCTTGTCTTGGATGAATAGCGGGCAAGTAGGTGTTCTGATCACCAATAACATCAACCCAATTTATTCTTCCAACAAAGGCGAAGACTTCAAGAAAGCGTTGACAAAAGTCCCTCACGTGGTTGCTATCGTTGACAAGAAAAACGAGATGTATGAAGCGGCGAAAGCAGTTATTCCTGCCACCCACTGGTTGGAATCTTGGGCTGACCTTACCCCACAATCCGGCGTATACTCTCTCATGCAGCCTACGATTTCTAAAGTATTCAAGCCTAGACAGATTGAAGAATCTCTACTGGTTTGGATTAACGGAAAAAACAGCCCTGCAAACAACTACTACGATTATTTGAAAGCCAATGCCAGCAGTCTTTTGGGTGGGGTAAGCTTCAACAAAGCGCTTTACAACGGTTACAACGAAGTGGCTTCTGAAGCCGCACTAGCTTATGCTGGAGGAAATGCCACCCAAGCCATAGCAGAACTTTCCAACTTCAAAGCATCCGAATGGGAACTTAACCTCTATACCAAAACTTCCATCGGAGACGGAACGCAGGCTAACAACCCATGGTTGCAGGAACTTCCAGATCCTATCACCAGACTTTCTTGGGATAATTATCTGACCGTTTCGCCTAAAGATGCAGCCAAGTTAGGCTTAGAGAATACACTTAATGCAAGAATGCAGCTTGACGGCTCCAAAGTGAATTTGACGGTCAACGGCGTAACACTTAATGACGTGCCTGTATTCATCCAACCGGGGCAAGCCGAAGGCTCTTTCGGTTTGGCGTTGGGATACGGAAAGAAAAACTCTGGAAAAGTAGCAGAAACGGGAGTTAATGCCTACCCTCTTTTCGACGGTTCAAACCTTTGCGTGGGTGGCATAAAAATCGAAAAATCGTCAAGCAGCAAACACGAATTTGCCGGAATGCAGCTTCAAAACACCCTAATGGGACGTTATGAAATTGCAAGAGAAGTGCCTTTGGAAACTTTCCTCAATGTGAAATTCGACGACCGCACCATCGAAAACGGAAGGCCAAAAGGATGGAATATTCCTTTGGAATACCATACCCTTACCGAGTCTATGGCGGCAGGTAAAATCTCCCTTTGGGATGAATTCGACGATACAGACGGGCCTCACTTCAACCTTTCCATCGACCTTAACGCTTGTACAGGGTGCGGGGCTTGTATCATTGCTTGTCAAGCCGAAAATAACGTACCGGTAGTTGGAAAAGAAGAGGTAAGAATGTCCAGAGATATGTATTGGTTGAGAATCGACCGCTACTACTCTGCCAAAGAGAAAATAGACCAAAAAGAACAATTGGATCGTAATCTTAATGTTCCTCAAGTCTATGACATCTTGATTGAACCTGCCGAAAATCCGGATGTGATTTTCCAACCGGTAATGTGTCAGCACTGTAACCATGCACCATGCGAAACCGTTTGTCCTGTTGCAGCAACATCACACGGTAAACAAGGTCAAAACCAAATGGCTTACAACCGATGCATCGGTACCAGATATTGTGCAAACAACTGTCCTTACAAAGTAAGACGATTCAACTGGTTCACTTATAATCTTAACGACAAGTTCGACTTCAATATGAACAACGACTTGGGAAGAATGGTTCTGAATCCGGATGTTGTTGTAAGAACCAGAGGGGTAATGGAAAAATGCTCGATGTGTATCCAAATGACTCAGAACACCATCTTGGAAGCGAAAAAAGAAGGCCGCAAAGTACAAGACGGCGAATTCGCTACAGCGTGTTCCAAAGCGTGTTCAACAGGAGCAATGCAGTTTGGCGATATGAACGACAAAACGTCGGAAGTACGTAAGCTTTATACCAGCAACAGAAGATATACCCTACTGGAAGAAATCGGTACGAAGCCTAACGTATTCTATCATACCAAAGTTAGAAACAGAAAAGAAAACAAAGTTTAAATAATAATAAGGTAAAACATGTCACATTACGAAGCCCCAATTAGGGAACCTTTAATTATTGGTCACAAAACTTATCATGATATCACAGAAGATATCGCCAGACCTATCGAAGAAAGAGCCGGAAAGCTCTGGTGGATTTCATTTTGGGCGGCATTGGTACTGTTTATTTATGGATTCGGCTGCATCGCCTACACCATAGGTACTGGTATCGGCGCCTGGGGACTCAACAGAACCATCAACTGGGGTTGGGATATTACCAACTTCGTATGGTGGGTGGGGATTGGTCACGCCGGAACCCTGATTTCTGCAGTACTATTATTATTTAGACAACGTTGGAGAATGTCCGTGAACCGTTCTGCCGAAGCGATGACCATCTTTGCCGTTGTTCAGGCTGCGATTTTCCCGGTCATCCACATGGGTAGAGTTTGGGTTGGTTACTGGGTGTTTCCTATCCCTAACCAGTTTGGTTCACTTTGGACAAACTTTAACTCGCCTCTACTTTGGGACGTATTTGCGATTTCCACCTATTTCTCGGTATCAACGGTATTTTGGTTCATGGGACTTATTCCGGACTTCGCTATGATTCGAGATCGGGCAAAAACCCCTTGGACAAAAAAGATTTATACGTTCCTTGCCTTCGGTTGGGGAGGTAAGGCAAAACACTGGCAGCGTTTCGAAGAACTTTCATTGGTTCTTGCCGGTTTGGCAACCCCGCTAGTATTTTCCGTACACACCACGGTATCCTTTGACTTTGCTACATCGGTTATTAAAGGATGGCACTCCACCATCTATCCGCCGTACTTCGTTGCGGGAGCGATTTTCTCTGGATTTGCGATGGTACAAACGCTTCTTTTGGTGGCCAGAAAGGTATGTAACCTTGAGGAGTACATCACCATGTACCACATCGAAATCATGAACATCGTTATCGTAGTAACCGGAGGAATGGTAACGGTGGCCTACGCGGTAGAATATTTTATTGCATGGTATTCGGGAACACGTTTCGAGGATTTTGCCTATCTGACTCCAGGAGCGGCTACCGGTCCTTACTGGTGGGCATTTTGGGCACTAATCATCTGTAACCTTGTCGTGCCAGCTTCGTTCTGGTTCAAGAAATTGCGTACCAATATCATTTGGACATTCTTTGTAGCTCTTATCATCAACATCGGTATGTGGTTTGAGCGTTTTGACATCATCGTTATCAACCTATCTAGAGACTACCTTCCTGGTTCTTGGACGATGTTTAAACCGACAATCATTGACGTTGGGGTTTACTTGGGAACCATCGGATTCTTCTCTGTATTGTTCCTACTTTACGCAAGAACATTCCCTGTAATTGCACAGGCTGAATTGAAATCTATTTTGAAAATTTCTGGTGAAACTTATAAAGCAAAAGAAGGAGATGAGCACCACTAAAATAATTTACGGTTTATATGCCGACGATGATGATTTAATGCAAGGCGTTAAAGCATTTAGAGAAAAAGGAATTGAGATCAACGAGGTGTATACTCCTTTCCCGGTTCACGGGTTGGATAAAGCTCTTGGTCTGAAAAAAACAAGGATTTCGGATGCAGCGTTCATCTATGCTTGTTACGGAGTAACCATCGGGGCACTAATTACGTGGTACACCATGAATCACGATTGGCCGCAAAACATCGGTGGAAAGCCTGCCTTTGATTGGGCTCACAACATGCCTGCTTTTGTGGTTCCCATGTTCGAATTGATGGTATTCTGTGCTGCGCACATGATGTCCCTTACTTTCCTTGTAAGAAACAAAATGTATCCTGGTGCTCCGGCTCAAAATCCGGACCCTCGTACCACCGACGATAAATTCCTTATGGAGTTTGTAAGCCAGGATGTTGATAAAATTAAACAGCTTCTCATCGAGACCGGTGCTGAAGAAATAACCGTAAAAGATGCTTAAAATGAAAAAAAATATTTTAAAGATTACAGCCATCTTAGGTTTTGCTGGTTTAGTACTTACTTCTTGTGGAAAAGGTAATCCTCCTTTGGTTTATTTTCCAGACATGTATTTTCCAGTGGCATACGATCCGCTTCAAAAAGCAGAAGATCCTTACTCCAAGCACGACAATGAAGTGCCCGCTTTTGTTAAACAAAATGGAGCCACAGCCTTGACTCCCGTTCCGGGAACCGTACCTCAAAATCGTGACGGTATTTTCGCTGAAGGGCTTCTTCCTGCCAATATGGACGAGTATAATGCCGGCTACGAAGCTTCCAAAGCCGTAACGGTTTCGCCTCTAAATCCGGCTAATGCAGAAAAAGATTTGGCTAGAGGAAAAGTGCTTTATGAAAAGACGTGTTCGGCTTGCCACGGTACGGCAGGAGACGGACAAGGTTCCATCGTTCAAACGGGAGCTTACGTTGGTGTTCCTAAATATGCCGACAGAGCGATTACACTAGGAACAGTACACTATGTCATCGAGAACGGTAGAAACGCCATGGGCTCTTACGCCGGACAGCTTACTCCGGGAGACCGTTGGAGAGTGGCTATGTATGTTATGAACGAATTTAAAGGTGGGCCTGCAGCACCCGCTGCAGGAACAACTGCCGCAGTGACTGATTCTACCGCTACAAAATAATTTTAAAAGACAGAAAAAATGTATAGTTTTTCACCTAAATTAAGATTAACATCCATCGTACTGATTGTTGTAGGACTGATTCTCTTTGGAGCCGGCTACCTCATCAATAAAAGTTACGATAATACGGCTGTGGAACATATGATGGAGGCCGTGCACGCTTCCGGTCATACTGCGCCAACACACTCCAGCGAGCTTGTAGGTCCTCAGGATCACAACTCTCATTTGGAGCACGCCATCCACCAAGTTAAAAACCAGCCTTTGGCGGCATTGCATTTTGTAGCCGTATTTTTCTTTGCGGCATCTTGCTGCGTGCTGTTTTTCTATTCCATCCAACATGCTGCTCACGCCGGATGGTCTATTATCGTTACTCGTGTAATGGAAGCCATCGCTTATTTCATTCCTTGGGCGGGTGCATTTTGCCTTGTCATTATGGCACTTAACATTTCACATATTGGGCATCTGTTTCATTGGATGGATCCTTCACTGAAAGACCCTAATGACCCTAACTTTGATGTTATCACCCTCGAAAAGAGCAAATTCCTTAACGAATCTTTCTATTTGGTAAGAAATCTTTTCTATGTGCTTGGAGCCTCTTTCTTTGCATGGAAACTAAGAACCCAATCCAAGAAAGTCGACCAAACCAAAAATGCAAGAGACTACCAAATGTTGTACAGATGGTCTGTAGGTTACATCGTATTCTTCGGATTTGCATCTGTAGGATGGGCTTGGGATTGGTTGATGTCAATCGACCACCACTGGTACTCTACCATGTACGTATGGTATGCAATGGTAAGTGCCTTGGCCACTGCTGTAGCCTTGATTATTTTGGTGACCGTTTACTTGAAGAAAAAAGGATTTCTTCCTGAGTTTAACGACAATCACCTTCACGATTTAGGTAAATTCCTTTTTGCTACGAGTATGCTGTGGACGTACACTTGGTTCTGTCAGTTCATGCTTTACTGGTATGCCAACGTTCCTGAAGAAGTGAATTATTTCTTCGGAAGATTTGAGCACTATGCTCCAACCTTCCTCCCAATGCTTATCTTAAACTTCCTCATTCCATTGTTGGTTTTGGTAAGTTCGAGCATTAAGAGAAATTATAAAGTTGTAACGTCGGTTGCTGTAATTGTAGTGATTGGCCATATCATAGATTACTTCAACATGGTAATGCCCGGAACGGTTGGCCCTTATTGGAACAACGCAGCAGTACTATTGTTGGTATTGGGAGCTGTAATCTTCTTTGTAGGTTTGTTCATCCTTGCCGTGATGTCCAAACTGACAAAATTGAAACTGATTCCTACAGGAAACCCATTCGTTCACGAATCAAAAATCTACGAGTACCCGTTCTAAACCACGGAGTAATATAGAACCTCAAAAAGAATCCCGACATCATGTCGGGATTTTTTTTACTTTTGTGCAAAGCTTTTTTAAACATGAAACGTTTAATCTTTATCTTATTCGTCGCCCTTACAACACTTAACGCTTGTAAAAAAGACACCGTGGATGCCACTACGACCAAAACTTTTCAAAGCAGCATCAACGATATGGCCAGCAGCCTGACCACTTTGCAGCAGGTTAAATTTAACGAAGCATTATACATCCTAAAGACCTTCGGTGTGGAAGGCGGGAGTGACATCGAAAAAATCAATGCCCTCGGAAAAAAAATCAACGGAATGAAAGTGCCTCAGATTTTAAGTCTCGCCGACCAAGTCGCCTCCAAAAACGGTATCGAATGGTCCAGCACTGGCCCACCATCGCTCGGCGAAATGAATATTTTTGGGAACGAAGAAGCCAGCCAATACGATCCGAACGATGTGAAAGCCTCCTCGCTATCGCTAACAGTTATAGAAACCATGAAAGATTCCGTTCTTGGCCCCAAAGCCATTCAAGTGGTTCCTCGATTGGTGGACCAGTCCGGCAAACCGATTGATTTCTCTGGCGCCGCTCTGGAAACCGTTTTGGAAGTTCACAACAGCAACGGAAAACTGTTAACCTCCAAAAACCTGATGCAGGATAACGATTTTTCAGGATTTACCATTCGTATGGCGTCGCTCCCATCGCAAAAAATTACAGACGGAACCATTGACATTACCGTAACGGTAAAAACAACCGCTAAAAATTTCAAAATGTCTAAAATCGGCGTTCCTGTGAACCTCAAAGCCCTTCGGATGCCTGCTCCTGGAGCAGGCCAAGAGCAAGACCTTGCACTTCAAGAACCCGCCGATCCTTCTCAGCAAAATCCTAACGCCGACAATGCACTTGCCAGCCCTTCCTCTGACCCCAAAACAACGGTAACCCGTTTCTTGAATCATTTGAGCTCTCAAAACCTCAAAGCAGCTTACGAAACATCCGATAATGCAGGGTGGGGTTCCTACGATCAGTTTTCCAATCCGACCTCGGGATTTGGCGCGGTAAAAAGTATTAACGTAAAAAACATCACCACCAAATCAGCTTCCGATAAATCGGCTCAAATCGGAGCCACCTACGATGTAACGGATAAAACAGGAAAAACCACTTCCCTGCAAGTTACTTTCGGACTGAAAAACATCAAAGGAGAGTGGAAAATAACCAATTATAACATTAACCAATAAATTATGGCATCCAAAGAGCTCATCACCGCACTGGAAAACACCGTACTCAATATTCCCGATTTTCCTAAACCGGGCATCCAATTCAAGGACATTAGTCCCATTTTCCTCCAACCGAAACTCTACGAAGCCGTCATTGAAGACTTGGCGGCTTTCAGTCGGGGAAAAATCGACGTCGTCTGCGGTATTGAAAGCCGTGGCTACCTCTTTGGTATTGCCATTGCGGTCGCGTTGGGAGTGCCCTTTATTTTGATAAGAAAAAAAGGGAAACTCCCCCCTCCTTTCGTCTCCCAATCCTACGAGTTGGAATACGGCACCTCCGAAATCGAAATGAGAGAAGGTCAACTGAAAGCAGGACAAAGGGTACTAATCCACGACGATTTACTCGCCACAGGCGGAACTACCGAAGCGGCAGCCAAATTAGTCCAAAAGCAGGGCGGTATTGTCACTCAATTTAGCTTTTTGATTGGTCTTAAAGCACTTCAAGGCGAGAGCAAACTCCTGCCTTATGCCTCCGAAATCTATACAATTTTGGATTATTAACCAAAATCCATTTTACCCGATTTTGAAAATCATTCAGAAACAATTAAATTTGCATCTCATTTTTTAGACCGACTTATGACAAAAAATAAAAACCAACAAGAAATCGAAGGAAAAGAAACCGTAGAGTTTTTCAAGGATCTCGATAAAGAAGCTCTTCAGACGGAACGTTTTCTGGAGAGAAATGCAAAACTCTTATCCATTATTTTCGGTGGATTGGTTGTTTTGATCCTTTCCTATTTTGCTTATCAGCAATTCATCGTTGCTCCTAAAAATGAAGAAGCGACCAAAGGCTATTTGGCTGCCATGGCAAAGCTTCAACAAGGAGACAACACCGAAGCCCTAGGAGGAAAATCGGCTGCGAACCCCGGATTTTTAGGAACCTATGAAAATTATTCGGCTACCGACGCAGGAAAACTCTCGGCTTATAATGCCGGACTCATCCGTTTCAAAGAAGGGAAATACAAAGAAGCCTATGACCTTTTGGATCAATTCAGTTCGGATAACAAAGTGCTCATGGCTCTTAAATACGGTGCCATGGCCGACGCCCAAGCCAACCTGAACAAAGTGAATGAGGCCTTATCCCTTTTGGAGAAGGCGATTTCTGCATCCGACGATCCTTATACTTCCTATTATTTCACGCGTAAAGCCGGTATTCTGTCGCTTGCGCTAAAGAAAAATGCGGAAGCCAAAAAATACTTCACCAGCATCGACGAGAAGTACACCGAGTACGACAACGGAATGTCCGATGCTTATATCGAAATGGTAAAATATTATTAACCCATGGCTACAGTAAATCTTTCCGATTACAAGCCACTCCATATCACTAATGCCGATGACTTTACCATCGGCATTGTAGTTTCCGAGTGGAACGATTTCATTACATTCAATCTCCGCGATGCTACTTTGGCTCTATTGGAGAAAGAAGGCGTAAAAAAAGAAAACCTAACCGTCTATACCGTTCCTGGAGCCTTTGAACTAAGCTATGCCTCCATGCAACTCTGCAAGACACAGCGGTTTGATGCCGTCATTGCCATTGGCTGCGTCATACGGGGCGAAACGGCTCATTTTGATTATGTTTGCTCTGCCGTTGCGCAAGGGATAAAAGACTGCAATACCCAAACCGATACTCCTACGATTTTTTGTGTACTGACCGATGACACCAAAGAACAATCTATAGCCCGAAGCGGCGGTAACCTCGGAAACAAAGGGGTGGAAGCAGCCGTTACGGCTTTAAAAATGATTGATTTCAAAAGAGGTCTTAGCCCGCAACAAAATCATATTGGATTTTAATCCTAAACGGAAATATTTAGTACCTTTACCACAAGTAAAAAATACAACGGATGAAATGGACAGAAAACCGAAGCGATAATGTAGAAGACCGCCGTGGACGAGGAAGTGGCGGAGGGCTGGTAGGCGGAGGCCTTATCTCGCTGATTATTGCAGCCATCGTTTTTTTTCTGGGAGGCGATCCTTCGGCGGTGTTGAATTCGGGCATAAGTTCTTCTGCTCCGACCGAACAGCGTGAATTAACCTCGGAAGAGAAGCAAATCAACGAATTTATAAGAATGCTTACCTCCGAAAACGAAAGAACTTGGGCAAAGATTTTCCAGGAAAACGGGATGCAATACCGTCCTGCGAAAGTGGTTCTCTTTGAACAAATCACACAATCCGGTTGTGGGACGGCTCAGGCGGCCATGGGCCCTTTTTACTGCCCCAGCGACGAAACCGTGTACATGGATCTCAGCTTTTTTAATGAATTACAGGAACGTTTTGGGGCTCAGGTAACCGAATTTTCCGTGGCTTATGTTCTTGCCCACGAAATGGGGCACCATGTGCAAAACCTTTTGGGAACGTTGCAAAAAACCGAACAATTAAGACGAAGTGGGCAATACTCTCAAACCCAAATGAATCAAGTTTCCGTCGCCACAGAACTTCAGGCCGACTTTTATGCCGGACTTTGGGCCAGATATTCCGACGACCGGGAAAAGTTTTTAGAGCCGGGCGACATCGAATCGGCCATTAGCGCTGCCCAAGCCGTTGGTGATGACAATATTCAGAAACGGGCCCAAGGCTACGTCAATCAGGAAACCTTTACCCACGGAAGTTCTGCCCAACGGAAGGAGTGGTTCCTAAGAGGTTATCAAACGGGAGACATACGGCAAGGCAACACCTTTGACCAATTGCTTCGCTAAAAACACAAAGAATGCACAAAAAGAGAGCGAAGAAATTCACCTCTCCCTTGCTCCAAAATTTTATTAAATTTGCCTTCAAAATAAACAGTAAAAATGGCCGAACAACTTAGTTACCTTTTCTCCACCCGAACCAGCAAGGACTTAGCCGAAAAAATCGCTAAGAGCTACGGTCAGGAGATGGGAAAAATTAATTTTCAAGAATTCAGCGACGGAGAATTTGAACCCGTATTGGACCAGTCGGTACGTGGCGGAAGAGTTTTTCTCATTGGTTCTACTTTTCCCCCCGCGGACAACCTTTTGGAACTTTTGCTTATGATTGATGCCGCCAAAAGGGCCTCTGCCAAAAGCATTACCGTCGTTATTCCTTACTACGGATTGGCTCGTCAGGATCGTAAGGACAAACCTCGTGCTCCGATAGGAGCCAAATTGGCTGCCAATTTGCTTACCGCAGCAGGAGCTACCCGTATCATGACCATGGATTTGCATGCCGATCAAATTCAAGGGTTTTTCGAAATTCCGGTGGATCACCTCTACGCCTCCACTATTTTTGTCGATTACATTACCTCGCTCCAGTTGGAAAACCTAACCATTGCCTCTCCCGATATGGGCGGAGCCAAACGGGCTAAAAATTATGCCGGTCATCTTGGTGCAGAAGTTGTGATTGCCTACAAAGAAAGGAAAAAGGCCAACGTAGTGGAAGAAATGTTCCTCATTGGCGATGTTAAAGATCGTAACGTGATCCTCATTGATGATATGATTGATACTGCCGGTACTCTGTGCAAGGCCGCCGAAATTCTCCGAAATAACGGAGCCAAATCGGTTCGGGCCATGGCCACCCACCCGGTGTTATCCGGAAAAGCGTACGAAAATATCGAGAACTCTTGTTTGGAAGAGGTTATCGTAACCGATACCATCCCAGTAAAAACAGAGTTATCGTCCAAAATCAAAGTGTTGTCTTGTGCCGACCTCTTTGCCGACGTGATGAAGATGGTTCATGAACACAAATCTATCAGCAATAAATTCGTTATCTAAATAAACGCAAATTGCAAAAGTAAATCCTTCCTTCATGCGGAAGGATTTTTTATTTGACAAAATATTTCTATCTTTGCACCCTCAAAAAAATATATTTACAATGAAATCTATTACAATTCAAGGTGCAAAAAGAGAAAGCGTGGGCAAAAAGTCTACAAAAGCTTTACGTGATGCTGAGCTAGTTCCTTGTGTTGTTTATGGAGGAACCGAGCCTTTGAACTTCTCTACTGAAGAGAAATCTTTCAAGAACTTGGTGTACACTCCTGACGCACACACGGTAGAGCTTGTAATTGACGGACAAACAATTCCGGCGGTTCTACAAGACATCCAATTCCACCCTATTACGGATCGGATTCTTCACGCAGACTTCTATCAACTTTCTGAAGACAAACCTGTTATCATGGACGTTCCTGTAAGAATTACTGGACGTGCAAAAGGGGTTGTTGCCGGTGGTGTATTGCGTCAGTCATTCAGAAAATTGAGATTGAAAGCCCTTCCTGCTAACCTTCCAGATGAAATCGTAGTGGATGTAACACCACTTAGAATCGGTAATAAGGTTTATGTGGGCGACATCAAAAATGACGCTTACACATTCCTTCACCCAGACAATGCTGTAGTAGCAGCCGTGAAGATGTCTAGAAACGCGATGAAAGGAGGCGTTGTTGTTGACGACGACGAAGACGAATCTGAAGGGTAATTTCTTCCTTTATAAAATCAAAAACCTGCCTCTAGAGGCAGGTTTTGTTTATGAATCAGTATTTTTTAATTTTTTTCCAAAGGATTATTTTCCTTCTGGAGAGATTCTTTTATTCGTTGTTGCATTTCCTTCTGTCTTTGAGGATCGGGAGTAAAGGTTCTCGCTTCTCCTCCAGGCCCACCCGGCGGAGGCCCCATCGCTGAAGTTTGACTATTGAGGAAAGCCACCGGATCTTTTCTGTATTTTTCCATTTGTTTCACATAATCCTTTCTTTTTACAGTCATCGGTGCTCTTCCCATAGACTCTGGAGTATAAACGGCTTCTATTTTTCGGGTTTCTTTTAATTCGAAAATATAATCGCCTCTATCGTCTTCCACCTTTACAATAAGCCCCGGAAGACCATGAAACTTGTAAGGCCCGTCCGTAATGGGAATTTCGGTCGTAAACCACGCCACCCAGTGACGTCCGGCAAAATTCGTTTCTGCTTTTTGAACCTTATAGCGGTCGAGGGTAGACGTTTCAGGTTGAATGTTCCACGAGATCGGCCGATCCTCCTCATAAGCGTAGCGATCTCTTCCTATGCGACTTTTATAAATAATTTTAGACGCATCCAAATCCTTACTGATTTGATAATCAATTTGCGAACGGTATTGTTGCATCTGCGAACGATCGAAATTAAAATTACGGGTTTCAAACGACCGACGGAAAAGCGAATCCCTTTTCAGATCTTTCTCGCCATAGAAGTAAGACTGCCGATCTGCGACATCCAAAAAAGCATTCTCAGCAACAGGTGCAGCCGTAGAATCGGACTTCATGGAAAGCTGATACACAAAACGGGTTGCTTGTGGAAATGCCATCACCGAAAATAATCCCCATACCAATAGTATGATTTTTTTTTGCATAATGTAAATTTTAGGGTTGGATAACTCCGAGTAGGAAAAGTTAAGTTCCATCAATATTAATTATAGTTAAAAAGAAAGGACAAATTTGAATTGCATCCATTTAGTTCGTACTTTTGCAATCTAAAATCGTTCTAAATAATTCCATGATTAAAGTTAGTGATAATGCAAAAGAAAAAGCCTCGGTTCTGATGAAGGAAGACGGCTTCAATCCCGAGACAGATTACATCCGCGTCGGGGTAAAAAGCGGCGGATGCTCCGGGTTGGAATACGTGCTGAAGTTTGATAATCAAACAACTGATGCCGACCAGCTTTTCGAGGATAACGGGGTGCGTATCGTGGTGGATAAAAAATCCATCCTTTATTTGGCAGGAACCACTTTGGATTATTCGGGCGGGCTTAACGGAAAAGGATTTGTTTTCAACAATCCTAATGCGGCCAGAACCTGCGGATGCGGGGAAAGTTTTAGTCTGTAGAACCACAAGAGGCACTCCGAAAAAACACCGGTGTAGCTTCTTTTATTTCGAAAATACCTTATGAAAAAATATACTGAAGACGACCTTAGAGAAGATCTGAAAACCAAGGAATACGAAGCCGGATTTTATACCGACATCGAATATGAGGATTTTCCAACTGGGCTCAATGAAGACATTATACGGATGATCTCCGCCAAGAAAAACGAGCCGGAATGGATGACGGAATGGCGTTTGGAAGCCTATCGAATTTGGCAAAAAATGGAAGAGCCGGATTGGGCAAATATTCGTTACGAAAAACCTGATTTTCAATCGATAAAATACTACGCCGCACCGAAGAAAAAACCGGAATTGGCCAGCTTGGATGAAGTGGACCCCGAATTGCTCAAAACCTTTGAAAAACTGGGTATTAATATCGAAGAACAAAAACGGCTTGCAGGTGTAGCGGTGGACATCGTAATGGATTCTGTATCGGTTAAGACAACGTTTCAGGAAACATTGAAGGAAAAAGGGATTATTTTCTGTTCGATTTCCGAAGCCATACAAAATCACCCTGATTTGGTTCGGAAATACATCGGTAAGGTCGTGCCTCGCGGGGATAATTTTTATGCCGCGCTTAACTCGGCCGTATTTTCAGACGGATCATTCTGTTACATTCCCAAGGGCGTGAAGTGCCCGATGGAGCTTTCCACTTATTTCAGAATCAACCAAGCCGGAACAGGGCAGTTTGAACGCACCCTAGTTGTTGCCGATGAAGGCAGTTACGTTTCTTATTTGGAAGGATGCACGGCTCCAGCCAGGGACGAAAACCAACTGCATGCGGCCGTGGTGGAGCTCATCGCGATGGACGATGCCGAAATAAAGTATTCAACCGTCCAAAACTGGTTTCCGGGGGATGAAGAGGGAAAAGGAGGTGTTTACAACTTCGTAACGAAAAGGGGATTATGTGAAAATCGTGCAAAAATTTCATGGACGCAGGTGGAGACCGGCTCGGCCGTGACTTGGAAATACCCCAGCTGTATCCTGAAAGGCGATCATTCCATCGGAGAGTTTTATTCGATTGCCGTGACCAACAATCACCAATACGCCGATACGGGCACCAAGATGATTCACATCGGTAAAAACACCCGTTCGACCATCATTTCCAAAGGTATTTCTGCAGGAAAATCCAATAACTCTTACCGCGGATTGGTCAAGGTAATGCCTTCGGCCAAGGGAGCCCGAAATTTCTCTCAATGCGATTCGCTTTTGATGGGGAACGAATGCGGCGCTCATACTTTCCCTTACATCGAAATCAAAGATCCTTCCGCCCAATTGGAGCACGAAGCCACGACTTCCAAAATCGGGGAAGATCAGATTTTTTATTGTAACCAAAGAGGCATCGATACCGAGAAAGCCATTGCACTCATCGTCAACGGCTTCAGCAAGGAAGTTCTCAATAAACTGCCGATGGAATTTGCCATTGAAGCTCAAAAACTTTTGGAAATTTCCTTGGAAGGTTCAGTGGGTTAAACCGCAAACAAAAACGACTGACTATCACAAAAAAATCACATTTACTTCTCCCTCAATAAAAGGAGAAACAGCCATAAAAAACAGTAAAAATGCTAAAAATAAATAACTTACACGCCAAAATAGAGGATGGGGCAACGATTTTGAAGGGAATCAATCTTGAAATCAATCCCGGCGAAGTTCATGCCATCATGGGACCTAACGGTGCCGGAAAATCTACGCTTTCTTCCGTGATCGCAGGACGGGAAGATTACGAGGTAACCGACGGTGAAATTCTCTTCGAAGGCGAAAACATCGTGGAAGACGCGCCCGAAGAAAGAGCTCACAAGGGAATTTTTCTTTCGTTTCAGTATCCCGTGGAAATTCCCGGGGTTACGGTAACCAACTTTATCAAAGCAGCTATTAACGAAACCCGCAAAGCCAAAGGGTTGGATGAACTTCCGGCGAAAGAAATGCTGGCCTTGGTCCGTGAAAATGCAGAAAAATTGGAAATCAAAAAAGATTTCTTGGGACGCTCCCTCAATGAAGGTTTCTCCGGCGGGGAGAAAAAAAGAAACGAGATTTTCCAAATGATGATGCTTGACCCCAAATTAGCCATTTTGGACGAGACCGATTCCGGCTTGGATATCGATGCCCTACGCATCGTAGCCGACGGGGTGAACAAATTTAGAAACCAAGGAAATGCCGTGCTTTTGATCACCCACTACCAAAGGCTTTTAAACTACATCCAGCCCGATTTTGTTCATGTTTTGGCCGATGGCAAAATCATTAAAACAGGCGATAAAAATTTGGCGCTGGAGCTTGAAGAAAAAGGCTACGACTGGCTGACCAAGTAAAACGTTTGACACTCCTATTTAAATAAAAATATAACTTCAGCCGCTCTTGTGATTCATCTCATTGAGAGGCTGTGAAAAGGCTTAACAATGGCGTTATACGAACAAATCATACAAAATCATCCTTCCTTTTTGCAAGGGCTCCGTCACCACTTCTTGAACGAAGCTAGGGCTGAGGCTCTAAAATCGTTTGAGGCCAAAGGATTTCCGACCAAAAAAGAGGAAGAATACAAATACACCAACCTCCGCGAAATTACAGAAAAAGATTACTCTTTTTTCCCTGCCGAAGCGCATCACTTAACCAAAACCCAACTTGATGAACTTCATTTGGGCGAAGAGCATTTCGATTGGATTGTATTTGTCAATGGGGTTCTTCGCAAAGAACTCTCGAATATTTCTTTGGAAAACGCAGAGTTTCTTTCCATGGAGCATGCCTTGAAAGACCCACACCATAAAGGGGTTTTTGAAAACTACTTCGGGCAAATTGCCACAAAAGGAAATGCACTTGTAGACCTCAACACGGCCTACACCCGCGAAGGTTTTTTCCTTCACGTTCCGAAAAACGTGGGGATTGCAAAACCAATTCATGTGTTTTATCTCTCTCAAAATCAATCTGAAAACACTTTTTACAATACGCGAAACCTTCTAATCGTGGAAGAAGGGGCTAAGGTGGAAATCATTGAAAGTCACCATAATTTTGATGAAACTTTTGTCTTCACCAATGCCGTAACCGAAATTTTCGCCGGTAAAAATGCCAAGGCCGACTGGCACAAGCTACAGAACGACAATGAGCAATCTGCACTTGTTGACCATACGTTCGTGAAACAGGAAAGAGACAGTTTGGCAACCGTAAATACATTCTCATTCGGAGGAAAACTGGTTCGCAATAATTTGGATTTTATCCACGGAGGTGAAAACATCAACTCTTTTATGAACGGGATTACCATTATCGGAAACGAACAACTGGTTGACCATCATACTGCGGTGCATCACAATTTCCCCCATTGCGAAAGCTATCAGAATTACAAAGGCATTTTCAAAGATAAAGCCAAAGGAGTCTTTAACGGAAAAGTTTTCGTAGACCAAATTGCTCAGAAAACCAATGCTTACCAACAAAATAACAACGTCTTGCTAAGTGAGGGGGCAGAAATCAACACCAAGCCCCAGCTTGAAATTTTCGCCGATGATGTAAAATGTTCTCATGGGTGTACCGTGGGGCAGTTGGACAAAGAAGCATTATTCTACCTCCGGGCGAGAGGAATTTCCAAGAAAGAGGCACAGGCACTCCTGCTTTACGCCTTTGCCAACGATGCCATGCAAAACATCGACATCGAACCTTTGAAACTAAAACTATCCAAACTTTTAGCTGAAAAATTAGACGTGGCAATGGGTTTTTAAACGAATCTATTTTATTTATCAAAATTCCCTTCCTCGGATAGGGAATTTTTGCTATATTGACGCCTATGAATCTGCAATATGTCAAAACACATATCGACGCTTACAACAGGCACCATCAAGTTTTGGATGCGGCCCGCTATCTTTTGAGAGTGTTCGGCCTGGAACACCCGAACCTCTCAAAATTCGATTACCAACAGGATGTTCCCGAAGGGCAACTCTTGCTCACGGCCGTAGGTTCTATTCCCGGGAAGCAGGTAGTTTATATTCCGGAAAATCTTTTTGATTTCGACCTTTCTTTGGTTTTAAACCTTTTAGCTCACGAGATGCTTCACGTCAGGCAAAAAGCCGAAGAAACACTGGTAGAAGACAAGAACGAGAGAGAATGGCAAGCCTATACGGAAATGTTGTTTCATAAACATTTTCCCCATGTTCCCGAAGCGTCGGATTTTCACCGAAAGCAGTTTGCCCAAAAAGCACTACTCTATTACGATCGGATGGGCTCCGACAGCGCACTGCAGAAAAAATACATAGAAGAAAAACTAAAAGTAGAACAGCTTTTGGCCGAAATAGAAAAAAAACTAAACTCATAACCATTCCTTCAAACCCATGATTCAACATATTCCGATCGAAAAAGTACTCTTTCTTGATATTGAGACCGTTCCCCAAGAGCCCTCTTGGGATACCCTTAACGACACCGAGCGAAAACTCTGGGAAAAGAAAACCCATTACCAAAGGAAAGACGAGGTTTCGCCCGAAGAGTTTTACGGCCAAAGGGCGGGCATCATGGCCGAATTCGGAAAAATCATCTGCATCTCGGTAGGAATGCTGGAAAAAAACGGTAAACTCCGCATCAAAAGTTACGCAAGCGACAACGAAAAAAAACTTTTGGAATCTTTCGGTGCTCTCTTCAATAAACCGCGGCTTCGCGATGTGATTCTCTGTGCCCATAATGGTAAGGAATTTGATTTTCCTTGGATTTCCCGGCGTTTTCTAATCAACGGGATGCCTCCTCCGGTGCCGTTTCAGATGTTTGGCAAAAAACCTTGGGAAATTCCCCATCTCGACACCATGGAATTGTGGAAATTCGGCGACTACAAATCCTTTATTTCGTTGGAACTCATGGCCCACATTTTTGGAATCCCTACCCCAAAAGATGATATTGACGGCTCTATGGTTTCATCTATTTATTATATAGAAAAAGATTTATTTAGAATCGTTAAATATTGTGAAAAAGATGTCTTAACTTTGGCCAATGTTTTCCGAAGAATGAGGCAAGAAGATTTACTCCAACGTCACGATGCCTAAAATCGCCCGAAGAAAACAAAAAATCTTATAAAAAGTTGTTAAACTCCGTGCAATGAAATATACCGACGATAAAATCGCAACCATCGGCGAAGAGATCATCAAAACCCTAAAAACGATTTACGATCCCGAAATCCCCGTGGATATTTATGAATTGGGCTTGGTATACGATGTCCAGATTTCAGACGAAGGGGCTGTAAAAGTCGTTATGACCCTTACAACGCCCAATTGTCCCGTTGCCGAATCGCTTCCTCAAGAAGTCAAAGAAAAAGTATCGGAAGTGGAAGGCGTAAACCATGTTGACTTGGAACTGACTTTCGAGCCCGCTTGGAGCAAAGACATGATGAGCGAAGAAGCCAAGTTTGAACTCGGCATTTTATTCTAACCTCTTTTTAATCTCGTTCTACAGCGATAGGCTTGCCCCTGCGGCTCCACTCGCTCCATGAACCTACGTACAAAGAAGGAGGCGGAAATCCTGCTAAAACCATTGCCAAAACCGTATGACAAGCCGTCACTCCGGAACCGCAATGCACTATGCAATCTAGATCTTTTTTTAAAAATTGGGCATATTTCATACGCAACGCTTCGCGCCCTAAGAAAAAACCCTCGGCATTGAAATTTTCAGAAAAAGGAAAATTAATCGCTCCCGGAATATGCCCAGCAACCGTATCAATAGGCTCAAAGTCCCCACGGTAACGAGACGACTCCCTTACATCAATAACAAGTGCCGATCCATCGGAAAGTTTTTGTTCCACTTCTTCAAGGCTTACCGTCGGCAGCATCCAATCGTCGGGAATTTTCACAACGTTTTTTTTCACCGCTTCCTCTCCGCTCCTAATCGGCAGTCCATACGCTAAGGCTGCCGGCCATCCTCCGTTAAGCACTCGAACCCAATCAATCCCAAAAGCCCTAAGCATCCACCAAACTCTCGCCGCCGCATTCGCCCCACCCTGAGCATCATAAACCACCACACGGGATTGCGCCGTGATTCCCAAATCGGAAACCGTTTTTGCAAAATCAAACAAGTCGGGAAGCGGATGACGTCCACCTTGAGAAGGCGAATGAGAAATAGCAGACCAATCCTTTTCCAAATCGGCAAATAAAGCCCCTTGGAGATGCCCCGCAAGATATTCGGCTTCGGCCTGCTTTCCCGTACGGGCATCCAATACCACCAATAAAGGGTCTTCTAAACATTCTTTCAATTCGGAAACCTCAATAATCGGCGGACAAACAACATGCATGATTGAATTGAGTTATTAAGCGTTCAGCGGTTAAAAATGAAAAATAGTTTTGGCCTTATTCCATGCCGACTCAAAATTGAGGAGATGAAGTTTATGATCCTCCTTTTTTTTCTGTAAAAAATTAATCACCTGCTCGGTGGGCATATTCCCCACCAAATCGTCCTTGGCCATCGGGCATCCACCAATCCCCTTAATAGCCGAATCAAACCTCCGACAACCGTTTTCGTATGCCGCATTTAGCTTGGCATAAGCCTCCTGATAGCGGTTATGAAAATGAGCGCCAAATTCTACCGAAGGATAGCGGGATGGGATTTTTTCAAAAAGCAAAGCTATGGTTTGAGGTGTGGCCACGCCCGTCGTGTCCGACAGCATTACCGTTTTTATGCCTATTTCATTGAAACGCCCCGCCCAAAAATCAACGTCTTCCCATTTCCAAGCCTCTCCGTAAGGGTTCCCGAAAGCCATCGAAAAATAAAGGGTAAGCACCTTGTTTTCCGCTTTCACCATACGGTAAATTTCCTCCACTTGACGAAAGGCCTCCTCCTGATTTTTGTTGGTATTGCGATGCTGGAATGTTTCGGATATGGAAAAAGGAAACCCCAGAATATCGACCGCCTCGTGGCTTAGCGCTCTTTCTGCTCCGCTGATATTAGCCACAATAACCGACAGCTTGGTCTCCGAACGCGACTTGTCGATATTCCGCACCACTTCCGAAGTATCCGCCATTTGAGGAATGGACTTTGGCGAAACAAAACTTCCGCAGTCCAACACGTCGAAACGCACCTCCATCAAAGCATTGATGTAGTCGATTTTGATTGGTGTAGGAATAAACTCGCCCCAGCCTTGCATGGCATCACGGGGACACTCGGTCAAAAACATTTTTACTTTTTTTGATTTTGGTAAAGATAATATTTTTCAATTTATCCCAAAAAACAAAGCAAAACACTACAAAACAACACCTTACAAACTCATAAGAGAAAGTCGAACTTTTTTATTCCCAGGACTTCCACCCTGCCTTTTTTTCATCTTCCTCCTAAATTCATTAACTTTGTTAAAATTCAAAAAAGACCTCATCATGCAGACCATAGATTTCAACTTGGAATGGAAACTGAAGCTTCAAAATCGCTTCATCACTTACGCTAAAATCTACTCTACCAGCGACCCTGAAAGCACGAGTACCCCTTCAAGCCCCCAACAATGGGATATTGCGAAATACATTTTCGAAGAGCTTAAAAACCTGGGACTTTCGGACGTTTCCTTGGACGATAACGGTTACATCATGGCCTACCTCCCGTCCAACCTCGAAAACGACGACGAACCCACCGTGGGATTTATTGCCCATTATGACACTTCGCCAGATTTCAATGGGAAGAATGTCAACCCTCAGATTTGGGACGACTACGACGGAGGCGACTTGGTTCTAAACCAAGCTACTGGCTTCACCCTTTCTCCTTCCAGATTTGAAAGTCTTAAAGACTATGTCGGAAAAACCCTTATCACCACCGACGGCACAACCCTACTGGGCGCAGACGATAAAGCTGGTGTTGCCGAAATCGTTACGGCAGCAGAGTACCTTTTGGCTCATCCCGAAATAAAGCACGGCCGAATTGCCATCGGCTTCACTCCGGACGAAGAAATCGGTCGCGGAGCCCACCTTTTCGATGTTAAAAAATTCGGGGCCGATTGGGCCTATACCATGGACGGTGGAGAGGTCGGCGAGTTGGAATACGAAAACTTCAATGCCGCCGGAGCAGTGGTAACCATTCACGGCTTAAGCGTCCATCCGGGATATGCTTACGGTAAAATGATTAACGCCGCTCTTTTGGCTTCGGAGTTTGCAGGAACCCTTCCCGCAGATCAAACCCCTTCGACCACTAAAGGCTTCGAAGGCTTCTTCCACCTAATGGATCTTAACGCCGACGTTTCCCAAGCCAAATTGCAATACATCATTCGCGATCACGACGAAACAAAATTCGAAGAGCGAAAACGTCTAATGCAGCAAAAAGTAGACGAATTCAACCAAAAATACGGCGAAGGCACCGCCGAAGTGGAAATCAAAGAACAATACCGCAACATGAAACAGCAGTTCGAAGGTAAAATGCACATCATCGACATTGCTGCCCAAGCCATGAAAGACGCAAACATCGAACCCAAAATAAAAGCCATCCGCGGGGGAACCGACGGCGCCCAACTTTCTTATATGGGACTGCCCTGCCCCAATATTTTTGCCGGCGGCATCAACTTCCACGGCCCTTACGAATACGTCGCCCTGGAAAGTATGGAAAAAGCGGTAAAAGTTATCGTAAACATCGCTAAAGCCGTGAAAAAACACCCTTCTGCTTAATCCCATTCTTTTGATTATCAAATAAATGGATTTGAAAAATTAACATTCAGATAACCCCCAATTCATATTGGGGGTTTATTTTTGTGAAAAATTACCATGCCCAAAAACAGACGTCTCGTCGAAATCGTCATCCTCTCGGACATTCATCTCGGGACCTACGGTTGCCACGCTACTGAACTTTTAGCCTACCTAAAAAGCATCCATCCTGAACTCTTAATTCTCAATGGAGATATTATTGACGGCTGGGCCTTTAGCAAAAATTATTTCCCCAATGCCCATATGGCCGTGCTAAGCGAATTATTCAAGATGATGAAAAAGGGAACCCGTATCGTCTATATCACGGGAAATCACGACGAATTCCTACGCAAATACACCGACATGGAAGTAGGCAACCTCCTGCTGACCGACAAATACCTCTTCCAAATCGGAGGAAAATCCCACTGGGTTTTTCATGGCGACATCTTCGATTACACCACCAAGGGAAGCGCTAAAATTATCGCTAAAATCGGAGGCTGGGGGTACGACTGGCTCATTTTAGCCGGACGCGCCGTGAATTGGGGATTAAAACTCTTTGGACGCCCCAAAGTTTCCCTCTCGAAAAAAATAAAAAACTCGGTAAAAAAAGCCGTAAAATTCATCTCCGATTTTGAAGAAAAAGCCATCGAACTGGCCATCGACCATCGCTACGATTGCGTCATTTGCGGACACATCCACCAACCCACCGACAAAACCGTAAGCACCGCCAAAGGCAGCGTGCGCTACCTCAACACCGGAGATTGGATCGAAAACCTCTCCTGGCTGGAATACCATAACGGCGAATGGAAACTGAAATTTTACGAAGACGACCATTACGAAAAGCCCGCAATCGAAACCAAAAACATTCGCGCCAACACGGAAGCAATGGTTTTACCAAAAGAATTAACGGCCCTCAACTTCGTTAAACCATAGAGCAAAAACCAATGCCCTATGATTTTCGCAGCTCCTTGGCTTTTTCCTTGGCAGCCTCGTTTCTTTCAATTTTATGATCGGGTCTGGTCCACTTGGGGTTCTCTCCCAAAGGGCAAATTTGGCTGTCCTCCTTCTCTACCACTTCTCTTTTCGGATGTTTTTCGAACGGAGTTTGAGGTTTAATCCCCAATTGTTCAAAAAGTTTTCGGTCTTCGTTCACATCCGGATTGGGCGTCGTCAAAAGCTTATCCCCCGCAAAAATGGAATTGGCTCCCGCCAAAAAGCAAAGCGCCTGCCCCTCGTTGGAAAGCCCCGTCCTACCCGCCGAAAGGCGAACCTGAGTCTTAGGCAAAACGATACGGGCCGTGGCAACCATACGCACAAATTCAAAAATATCTACCGGTTCCTCATTCTCCATAGGAGTCCCTTCCACCGCTACCAAAGCATTAATCGGAACGGATTCCGGCTGAGGCGTCATGTTCGCTAAGACCTTCAACATTCCGCAGCGGTCTTCAATACTCTCGCCCATGCCAATAATCCCCCCCGAACAAAGCGTAATAGAAGTTTTCCTGACGTTATCAATCGTTTCCAGACGATCTTCGAATGCCCGGGTCGAAATGACTTCTTTATAATACTCCTCCGAACTGTCAATGTTATGGTTATAGGCATAAAGCCCCGCTTCTTCCAAACGTTTGGCCTGATTCTCGGTAAGCATTCCCAACGTACAACAAACCTCCATGTCCAACTTGGTCACTTCCCGAACCATATCCAATACCTGATCGAACTCCGGACCATCTTTAACATTCCGCCAAGCCGCTCCCAAGCACACCCTGGAAATACCATTGGCTTTCGCTCTTAGCGCCTGAGCCTTCACTTGGTGAACCGGAAGCAAATCGTGGATTTTCACTTCCGTATGGTAACGCGCCGCTTGAGGACAGTAGCCACAATCTTCGGGACAACCGCCCGTCTTTACGGAAATCAGAGAAGAAATCTGAACCTTATTAGGGTCATGATAGGTGCGATGCACCTGAGCCGCCTGAAACACCAAATCCAAAAACGGCTGGTGGTAAATATCTAGAATCTCTTGCGTTGTCCACGTCTTGCTCATAATACTCTAAAATTTGAAAGAAGTCAAAAATACGGAAAAAAGACGGAGTAAAACCTCTTTTTCCTCAAAATTAGGTCTGTTTCAATGATCTCAGCCTATCTTCGGTTATTCTTAAGAAAAGCATCCCAGCCCTGCGCCGTCAGTTCGGCTAATTCGCCGCTTCCCGCCAAAACCATATGGTTGCCTTGCTCTGCTTCCACCGCATGGCCAATCACCGTAAAATCCAAATGCCCCTTGATTTTTTCGTAATCCGCCGCCGAAATGGTCATTAATAATTCGTAATCTTCACCTCCCGAAAGAGCCGCCATCACCGGGTTAAGGTTAAATTCCTCGGCCGTGGCAAAAGTCAGCGGATCAATCGGAATTTTGTCTTCATACAAACGGAACCCCACTCCGCTTTGGTCCGAAAGATGTAAAATCTCGGAAGCCAAACCGTCCGAAACATCTATCATAGCCGTAGGTCGAACCCCCAACGCTTCCAAAATAGGTTTGATATCCGTGCGAGCCTCCGGCTTAAGCTGACGTTCCAAAATATAATCGTACCCGTTCATTTCCGGCTGCATATTAGGATTGGCCAAAAACACCGCATGCTCCCTTTCCAAAATCTGAAGCCCCATGTAAGCACCGCCCAAATCGCCTGTCACCACAAGTAAATCGCCGGCTTTTGCTCCGCTCCGCCGAACCAGATTAACCTCATCCTCCAAGCCCAAAGCCATAATACTCATCACCAACCCCGAATTAGAACTCGTGGTATCCCCACCAACCAAATCCACCCCGTAACGTTTACAAGCCAAAGCAATCCCTTCATAAATCTCTTCCAAAGCCTCCACCGGAAAACGATTCGAAACCGCAAGCGATACCAAAATCTGAGTGGGCAAAGCATTCATAGCCGCCACATCGCTAAGGTTCGTTACAACCGCCTTATAGCCCAAATGTTTCAAAGGAACATACCCCAAATTAAAATGCACCCCTTCCGCCAAAACATCCGTCGTAACCACCACTTTTTTCGTAGCCGCATCAATGATTGCCGCATCATCGCCAATCCCCAAAAAAGACGACGAATTATTTAAACTAAATCTTTCGGTTAAATGTTTTATCAATCCGAATTCGCCCAAGGATGAAATCGGCGTCAACTGAGGATTTTTATCTTCAAGCATGGTAATATGCGTTTTTTACGTTTTTAAAAAATCAATTTTCTTCTCCCGATCCCCAAAAACCAGCCTCCAAGTTTTCAGGACGAAAAGGAAGGTTCCTAAGATCCTCCTTCGTTAAAATCGCCCGATCTTCGGATTGATACCTCTCGATAATCTCCATAATATCCTGTGGCGGTGTAGTCGATTTGCGAAGCATCATATCAATCCAAACACCCGTAGCCTCAGCCGTTGCGCAATGCGTACCATCTTCCAAATAAAACTTATGTAAAAAACGGTAAATCCCACCATCTTCCGATAATCCGCTAATTTCAACCCCGACATAAACCTTCTGCCCATGGTATATCTCTTTGAAAAAAGAATACCTCTCGTGCAAAACAACCGGACCAATCCCCCAACGATGAAGAGCCGAAAGACCGATCTTATGCTTCTCCATAAACGCCATTCGGGTTTGGGCACAATATTCCACATAGGTGGAGTTAGCAAGATGGCGGTTGGCATCAATATCGCTCCAACGCACCTCAAACGGATGATAGTAGACTGACATTACAAGTAAAATTTACGCTTAAATATTTTGCCGCCAAAAATACGGATTAAACATGGTTTTAAAAAATCGTATTTTTGCCCCTCAACGACCGAGAGCCGCCTCTCGATTACAACACCCAACCTCATGCAAAAAAAACAAGTCATCATTATCGGCGGCGGTGCAGCCGGCTTTTTTACCGCAGCCAATTTGGACGAAAACAAATACCACGTTACCATTTTGGAACAAAACAGCAACGTCCTGCAAAAAGTAAAAATCTCCGGAGGCGGACGGTGCAACGTCTCTCACGCCTGTTTCGATCCGATGGAACTCGCCCGATTTTACCCCCGAGGAAACAAAGAACTCATCAGCGTGTTTTCCAAATTTCAACCCGGCGATACCATGGCTTGGTTTGAAGAAAGAAACGTCACCCTTAAAATCGAAAAAGATCAGCGGCTATTCCCCGAAAGCAATTCTTCGCAAACCATCATCGATGCTTTTCTGAAAGAAGTCGAAAAGAAGAAATTCGATATCAGACCCAAAACCACCGTAAAAGCCATCCTAAAAGAAGAAAACAACTACCGCATAGAAACCAATCAAACCCATTATCACGCCGATATCATTGTCTTCACAACCGGTAGCTCTCCAAAATCCCTCAACATACTCAAAACACTGGGCCATCGCATTGTGGACGGCGTCCCCTCGCTTTTCACCTTCAACATCAAAGACCCCTTACTGGAAGGACTATCCGGCACCAGTTTTGAGCACGCCGAAATCAACCTCCCGCAATTCAAAGCCGAGGAAAGCGGGCCTTTACTCATCACCCACTGGGGACTTTCCGGCCCAGCCATATTGAAACTATCCGCTTGGCAAGCCTTAAATTTGGCCGCCGTCAATTACCGATTCGAAATCGAAGTAAATTTTATTTCTCAAACCGAAGCCCAAGCCGAGACCCTTTGGGAAGATTACCGCGAAAAACACCCTAAAAAAACAATCGGCCAAGCCAAAATCTACGGCCTAACCAATCGGTTTTGGAATAAACTCTTGGAAATTTCGGAGGTAAACCCCAATAAACCCTTGGCCCAAATAGACAAAAAAGAAAAACAATCCCTACTGAAAAACCTTTGCCGGAAAAGATTTACCGTAACCGGAAAATCCACATTCAAAGAAGAATTCGTAACCGCCGGCGGTGTGGAACTAAAGGAAATTAATTTCAAAACCATGGCCTCCAAAATTCTGGACAATTTCTACATTGCCGGAGAAGTCCTCAATATCGATGCCGTGACGGGAGGGTTTAACTTCCAAGCCTGCTGGAGTGAAGCCTGGCTCATCGCCCAAGACCTTAACGGAAAAACGGAAAATTAGGCAATCACCCCACTCCCCAAAAGTTCGTCCCCGTCATACCACGCTGCGAACTGCCCCTCCGCAATCGCCGATTGGGGCGTTTCAAATTCGATATACAACGCCTCTTCAAACTGATACAAAACCGCTTTTTCCAACGGTTGGCGATACCTTATGCGGGCCATAACCTCCTTACACTGCCCATTCGCCAAACGCAAATCTTCCCGAACCCAATGAACGTCCTCACGCTCAATTTTCAACGCCGAACGGTACAGCCCCGGAAACGAATGCCCCTCACCCACAAATAAAAGATTCTGAGACATATCTCTGGACACGATAAAACAGCTTTCCTTATGCCCCCCAATTCCCAAACCTTTACTTTGGCCAATGGTATAATACTGCGCCCCCTGATGCTTGCCGATAACCTTTCCGTCTTCTCTTTTGTACCTGATTTTTGAAGCTTTATAAGCCAGCTCCTGCTCCTTGGTTTCAAACTCAGGCATCGGTTTGGAAAACGCCTCAAAATCCCTGAAGATTTCGACAATTTCACCCTCTTTAGGTTTTAGTTGCTGCTTCAGAAACTCGGGAAGACTCACCTTACCAATAAAGCACAACCCTTGGGAATCTTTCTTCTCCGCCGTCACCAACCCCAATTGCTTGGCAATTGCTCTGACCTCAAGCTTAGTAAGCTCACCTATCGGAAACAGAGCCTTAGAAAGCTGCTTCTGACTAAGCTGACACAAAAAATAACTTTGATCCTTATTGGCATCTTTTCCCGCCAAAAGACGATACACCTCCTGTCCTCGCTCATCCGAAAAGGCTTCCACCCTTGCATAATGCCCCGTGGCCACCTTATCCGCTCCCAAAGAAAGCGCCGTTTCCAAAAACACATCAAATTTCACCTCCCGATTACAAAGCACGTCGGGATTGGGTGTTCGGCCTTTTTCATACTCCGAAAACATATAATCGACAATTCGCTCCTTATACAAATCGCTCATGTCAATCACCTGAAAAGGAATCCCGAGCTTCTGAGCCACCATCAAAGCATCATTACTGTCCTCAATCCAAGGGCATTCGTCCTCCAAAGTCACGGAAGCATCATTCCAATTTCTCATAAAAAGACCAATGACTTCATGCCCCTGTTGCTGGAGCAGGTAAGCCGCCACAGACGAGTCCACCCCGCCGGAAAGCCCTACGACAATTTTCATGTTTTCTACATTTGATGGTTTAAAAAAGCCCTTAATTGGAAAGGGCATTGCAGTGGCAAAGGTACAACTTTCAAGCTATTCCCATAGCCTCCTCACCAAATGGTACAGATTTAGCTGCATGCATCAACATTAAACCCTTTAACTCCAACAATGAAAAAACAACTCGCCCTGGTAGGCCTGACGGCAACCCTACTCGTAAACGCCCAAATCGGACCCCGTCTTCCTTCCGCCCAAATCGGCGGAGAAAATTCCCGATGGACAGTCGGAGGATACGCCGGATTGGGAGGCTCCTTCGGCAACAACTGGGGAGGAACCACCGTATACCTCATGCCCCGCCTAGGGTATATGGCAACCGAAAACCTCGAGACCGGTATAGCCGGAAATCTCACTTGGCAAAACGCCAAATACGCTTCCTCCACCATGGCAGGCATCGGTCCTTTTGTCAATTACTATTTCGACCGTAGTTTCTATCTCAGCGGGATGTATCAGCATTATTTTTTCAACCAAAAAAACAAACTCACAAACTCAAAATACAGCAACGATGAAGCCGCACTCTACCTTGGCGCAGGCTACATGCAACGCATAGGAGGACGAGCCTACATGCAAATTGGAGGAATGTACAACCTCCTCTACAAAAGAGATCAATCTGTGTTTAGAGGAGCTTTCGTGCCCAACGTGGGCATCGTCTACGGCTTATAGCTCTCTTCCAACAAAAGCCAAAGGCGGTCGAGGTTTATTAACCCGACCGCCTTCCTATTAAAAAACAAATCTGAACTCCACCAATTATCTCAGCGCTAAATATTCCACACCATGGTGCTCTTCCATCGCTTTGGGTTCAGGAAAATGATAATGATGATCTTCGTAATAAGCCTCCTCGTAACGACCTCGGGAGCACAGTAAGCGGCTTAGAAAAAAAAGCCCCGTCGCCGCCAAAAAACCCAGTCCCGAAGCAATAATAATCTTCTTTTCGTTTCTCATAACGGTCTATTTCTTTTTGACTTTATAGAAGCAAAGAACATTCCCTTCTCCTTGCTCCTTGTTTTAATTTTTGTTAAAATTTTCTTTAACTTTGGAAAAATTGAAATTTCTATGACGTTTAAACATTTAGTTTTATCCGCAGGAGCCGCTTTCCTAACCTCCTGCGCCTCGCAAAACATGACAAAAAACCATTATCCCGAGACCAAAAAAGTCGATCATAAAGACCTCTATTTCGGAACAAGCGTTAGCGACCCTTACCGGTGGCTGGAAGACGATCGCGCCGAAGACACCAAAGACTGGGTGCAACGCCAAGTCGCCTTCACCAAAGATTATCTGAGCCAAATCCCCTTCCGGGAAGCCATCCGTCAGGAATTAAAGGAAATTTGGAATTACGAAAAAATCTCAGCACCGTTTAAAAGAGGCGACTACACCTACTTCTACAAAAACGACGGACTACAGGCCCAGTCCGTACTTTATCGAACCGACAAAAACGGACACACGGAAGTTTTTCTGGATCCCAACAAGTTTTCCGAAAAAGGAACCACGTCCCTCTCGGGTGTAGCATTCAACAAAAAAGGAACCCTCGTGGCTTACTCCATCTCCGAAGGCGGATCCGACTGGAATAAAATCATCATCATGGACGCCGTATCCAAAAAAATATTGGACGAGCCCATTGTGTCCAAGTTCAGCGGCGCTTCCTGGTTAGGCGACGAAGGTTTCTTCTACTCCAAATACGACCAGCCAAAGGAAGGCAGCCTACTCTCCGGACTAACCGACACCCATAAAGTTTATTTTCATAAACTCGGCACCAAAGCTCAGGACGACCAGCTTATCATCGGCGGGGAAAACTTCAAAAGACGATACATGAGTTTGGGCGTTTCCGACGACGAACGCTACCAAATCCTAAGCGCTGCTGTCGCTACCAATGGCAACGAACTCTACATTAAAGACACAAAAAATCCTAACGCCGGCTTTATCGCCATACAGAAAGGGTACGATTACAACACCGATTTTGTAGACTCCAAAGGCGATACCATTTACCTCACCACGGATAAAAACGCACCAAATACCAAGTTGGTCAAAACCTCCATCTCCAATCCCACGGTATGGGAAGACGTAATCCCGGAAGCCGAAAACGTACTCACCGTTTCCACCGGCGGCGGCTACCTTTTTGCCAAGTACATGAAAGATGCCGTATCCTATGTACGCCAGCTGGATTACGACGGAAAACTCATCCGAGAAATTGCTCTCCCCGGAAAAGGGACTGCCAGTGGGTTTTCAGGAAAAAACACCGAAAAGGAAATCTATTATTCTTTCAGCAACTACGTAACCCCAGGCACCACCTACAAATACAACGTGGAAACCGGAAAATCCGAAGTTTACAATCGTCCGAAAGTAAAATTCAATCCGGAAGATTATGTCTCCGAACAAGTCTTTTTCACCTCTAAGGACGGCACCAAAATACCGATGATGATTTCCTATAAAAAAGGATTGAAAAAAGACGGTAAAAACCCTACCATCCTATACTCTTACGGAGGGTTCAACATCTCACTAACCCCTTCTTTCTCGGTTGTTAATGCCGTTTGGATGGATAATGGAGGCATCTACGCCGTCCCCAACATCCGAGGCGGAGGCGAATACGGAAAAAAATGGCATGACGCAGGAACCAAAATGCAGAAAAAAAATGTTTTTGAAGACTTCATTGCCGCAGGAGAATACCTCCAAAACAACGGTTACACTTCTCCAGAATACATGGCTCTTTCCGGCCGTTCCAACGGCGGACTGCTGGTGGGTGCCACAATGACCATGCACCCCGACTTAGCCAAAGTGGCCTTCCCCGGAGTGGGTGTATTGGATATACTGAGATACAACAAATTCACCGCCGGAGCCGGCTGGGCGTACGACTACGGAACCGCCGAAGACAGCAAGGAAATGTTCGAATACCTCTATTCCTACTCGCCGGTACATCAAGTGAAAAAAGGCGTTTGCTATCCTTCCACCATGATCATCACCAGCGACCATGACGATCGCGTGGTGCCCGCACACTCCTTTAAATTCGGAGCCGAACTGCAAGAGAAACAATCCTGCCAAAACCCAACCCTCATCAGAATCGAAACCAATGCAGGGCACGGCGCAGGACGAAGCACCGACCAAGTCATCGGAGAAAATGCCGATCTCTTGAGTTTTGCCCTCTACGAAATGGGAATCCGAAGTCTGAACAAAAAATAAAGCGAAACCTCATCGCTTACCACCGCCTCATTTTTCCGATGAGGCGGTTTTCTTTTTACGAAAAAAAGCACGCAAGCCTTTTCGAGGTTTAGAAGAGGATTTTTTTGCCGCCGTTGTGGAATCTGTCTCTGGCGCAACCACACTCTGCACGTTTTCCTTTATTTGTTCAGCCGTGTTTTTGACCGCTTCCACCGCTTTACGAACACCTTGCTCCGTTTTTTCCGAACCTCCGCCAATCAATGTCTTTTTAAGTCCCGACTGTAACCCTTGCCAAAGCAGATTAAAAAACGATTTGGTCTTGTCCCGATCCACCTGTCCGATGTCCGCATCTTCCGAATAAGCATTGGTTTTTACAAACCAATTGGCTACCGTGGAAAGCAATTTGTTACGTTCCCCGTCCTGCTTTAGAATAGCCACTTTTAAGTCCTTATGGCTTATCTTTGTCCGACCGTTAATACCCTTCTTGTCCCCTTGAAAATCAAAATCCAAACGATGAATATACCCCGAGGTTCTAATTTTCAAATAGGGTTCCACAAAAGGATTAATCCCCGAAGCCGGCAAATCGACAATAGAACCCTTAATCGAAAAGGCATCCTTAGAACTCCCCGTGTCGAGAACCCACAAAACATTCATAGGTGAAACGCCCATAAACCGAGAGGAAACCGTAATAGGAATTTTACCTTTTTTCACTTTCCCCGAGTGCAAATCCTTCACCCGAATAGAAAGTGCATCGAATAGCAATTTCCCCGGACCGTCGCTTTTTTCCGTGTCTTCTTCGTAAACCAATTTGGAGTCCTTAATTTCGGTATCAGCCACAAAAAGAGGAAAATCTAAGTCGCGCAATAGCTCGGAATACATGGGTTTAACACGTTCATCATCCGGCGGAAGCTTACTGCGAAAAACATTGGCATCCAACCCCGTGATCAACACTTTTTCGGCATTAACCCCCGGCTGCTTCGAAAACAAATCCCAACGCCCTTTAACCTCCATCCGACGGATTTTTAAATCGTATAAATCTCTTTCGGTAGGAATCATTTTCACAAATTGGGAACGGCTAACAAGAGGACGGAGCACCATTCCCCCGATTTGAATCCGAGAAGGCTCCAACCGCATCTGTTCCACATCCAACCCATAAACGGCCCCCGCCCGCTGTCTGAAACGACGAACCGAAAGCAAGTAATCCGAAACGCTGAAAGGAAGAGCCTGAGTAAGCGTTTTTTCATTCACCTCCAAGTCTTTCAAACGAACCGACAAATCTTCCACCGACCGATGCGCCCCAGCTTTGCGTAAAGCCAACTTAACACGATCAACCTTCACTTCACCGATTTTCAACAGGTAAACAAACGCCCCCTTGTTAGACGAACGTTTATTTTTTGACACCGCCGGAAAATTCAACTCGCCGGAAACTCCATCCACCAAAAGACTTTTAGCATTGAGCTTAAACTTGCTTTCAACCAACCCCCAATCGTGGACTTTCAGTGCTATTTTTTCAATCTTCAAATCCTTGGAAAACGGAGCCGCCACCGCCAAACGACGAAGTTCCGCCGAAGAAGGCCCCACGACCGCTGCCCCGAGCCTTACGGATTCCCCCAGCCCTTTATAATAAAAATTTCGACCCACAACGCTAAAATCGCCATACGCAAAAGGAATACTCCCTTTAGCCGTTTCGTCATCCATTTTCAAACGACTGGCCTTCAGCTTCAGATCCCCCGCCGAAAATAAAACCGAACCGTCCGGCTTGAAAATTCGAAGTTTGGCTTTTTCAAAAAGTAAATCCTCCAAATCCACCACATAACCAAAACTCTTCTTTTTCTTCTCCGGCCTCGCCAACGTCGTATACATGGAAACATCCGGAGAAATAAAATCCACCCGAGAAAAGGCCAAACGATTATCCTTCAAACGAAGCCCTTTAAAACGCATCTGCTCCGCACGCACCTCAAACAAATTACGCTTGGCGGGATAATACCGCATAAACTGTTTATGGCTGAGCAGCGGAATCATCCTAAAATCCAAAATCTGCATCTGTTCGCCATCCGTACGAATCTCTGACGCCGTAAAAGCATAGACGTTGTCCGAACGAAAGAAAAACGATTTCCCGCGAATGCTATACTCATCGAAGACAACCGGAAGACGGTTTTCCACCCCCTGCTCGGTAAGACTGAAATCCCGAACCGACAAATCCAAATCCCGAACCGACAAAAAACGACTCCCATTATGCCTATTAAGAACAATCGTTCCTCTTTTAATCGCAACTTCCCCAAAAGCCACAGGCTCTTTTTTTCCTGTTTTTTCAGCCTTCGGACGAGGAAGGGTAATCGTCAGTTTAGGCTCTGCCAATACCAATGCCGAAGGACTCACCTTTTGGTTAAAAACAGCATCCCAAAGACCAATACCGCCAATAGTCAAAGTATCTACCGTTCCTTCTATTGCAACCACCTCATCGCTACTCCGTTTTTCGGTTTCAACCTTCAAGCCCGTAGCCCTAATACACCCCGAAGCCAACTCCACCGAAAAGGAATCGTAAGCCACCCGATAATCGGTATGGTTACGCACATACCCCGGAAGCCAATTCTGCAGCCATACATTAAGAATCGCATTGCCGAAAGCAAAAACCGCCGCCAAAGACACCAGTGCGACCAATCCGATTTTGAGCCATTTATTCATACTACAAAAATAGATTCCGACAGAAACAGAACGTTACATAATTTAACGGACTTCTATCAGGATAGCTACACCGAAGACGCCGAAACCTCCAAAGCCACCACATACCCCTCGTGCCCGCGCACATTCATAACCAAACCGCCTTCAAAAGCTAAATATTGCCCCTTAATCCCCCGAAGAACACCCGAAAATTCGGGTTTCTTATCCAATGTAAACGAAGTGATTTTCCCGAAAGCCTCATAGGGATAATCCAATTTTACAACCTCCGCCGTATCCTTGTAAAAATGCCGATAATCCTCAGGAAAATACGTTTTGATTTTCTCCCTAAAATCCTCCAAATCCATAGCGCCTTCAAAATCATCTTCCAACATCTTACGGTAGTTCGTTTTATCGGGAAGATACTGCTTGAGAGCCACCTCAATCATCCCTGCCTCATATCGGTTTTCGGTACGGGCAATCGGAAGGGCAAAAGTCGCCCCCTGATCAATCCAACGGGTCGGGACTTGACGCTCCCGAGTAACTCCCACTTTCACATCTCCCGTATAAGCCAAGTACACAACGTGCGGCTGCAACTGAATCTCCCGTTCCACCTCGATATCTCTCTCTTCCTCGTCCAAATGCGCCCGAGAAAGTTCAGGGCGGATAATCGTTTCGCTGGCATAAGGACTCTCAAAAAAGCATTTTTTACAGAACCCCATACGAAAAACCTTCTCATCACTGCCACATTCCACACACTGATACCCTAGATGCCTCAGTGTTATTTTTTTTCCTATCAACTGATTCACAGAAAGCAAATCCCCCGAAAGATTAAGATAATACCGGATAGGTTCCGCCAATTGGGTAGTCATTTTTAAAAGTTGTCCTTCGAATCGCATGGGAAATATTTTAGAGGGTAAAAATACAAAATCCCCTCTGCAAAAACTAATTTAATTAAATTTGCAACGGATTTGAAAAACATTCGGTATGCACTATCTCGTAACGGGAGGAAGCGGCTTTATCGGCTCTCATCTGGTGGAAGCCTTGTTAAAAAACGGACATTCTGTCATTAACATTGACAATTTTGACGATTTTTACGATTACAAAATCAAAATTTCCAACACCCTCGATTCTTTGGGTAAAAAAAACGATTTCGAATTTAAAGACAAAACGTCCGACATCGCAAGACTTACCGAAAGCACCTTGCCCGAAAATTACAAACTCTACCCTATCGACATTCGGGATAAAGAAGGCTTAAAAACCGTTTTCGAACAAAATCCCATTGACATGGTGGTTCATTTAGCCGCACTGGCCGGTGTTCGTCCCTCCATTGAGAGGCCTTTAGACTACGAAGAAGTCAATATACGAGGCACCATGAACCTATGGGAGCTATGCAAAATCCACGGCATCAAAAAATGCGTTATCGCTTCTTCCTCAAGCGTTTACGGCAACAACGAAAAAATCCCCTTTACCGAGACCGATAACGTAGACCGCCCGATTTCCCCCTATGCCGCCACAAAAAAATGCGGTGAAATTCTCGGACACGTGTACCATCATCTCTATGGTATCGACATGATCCAACTCCGCTTTTTCACGGTCTATGGCCCGCGTCAAAGACCGGATCTCGCCATACACAAATTCACAAAACGAATTTACGAAGACACCTCCATTCCGTTCTACGGCGACGGTTCTACCGCAAGGGACTACACCTATATCGAAGACATCATAGACGGCATCCTTAAAGCTTCGGCTTATTTGGAATCCCACCACAACGTGTACGAAATCCTAAATCTTGGCGAAAACGAAGTTGTTAACCTCAACACCATGGTCTCGACCATTGAAAAAAACCTAAACAAAACAGCCAAGAGAGAATCTCTTCCCATGCAGCCCGGAGACGTCCAAAAAACCAATGCCGACATCTCGAAGGCGAAAACATTGGTTCAGTATCAACCCAAGACGTCCTTCCAAAATGGCATAAAAAAATTTGTGGAATGGTTTTTGAGAAACAGAAAATCAGACGGTAATCCGGCAAAAAACGCCTAAAAAAGTCTCTGCACGGCCTACCCTCTTAAACAAGCCCCAAAAGGGCAAAAAAAGAATTACTAAAAAGAATTGAAAGTCAGGTTGAAAAAAGTTTTTTTTCCCGCCTAATTTTATACTTTTGCAAAACATTAAAATACGTTAAAGCTATGTATTGGACATTAGAATTAGCTTCCTATTTAAGCGATGCTCCTTGGCCGATGACCAAGGCAGAACTTATCGACTATGCCATTAGAACAGGTGCGCCTATGGAAGTCGTAGAAAACCTCCAAGCCATTGAAGATGAAGGTGAAATCTACGAGTCTATCGAAGAAGTGTGGAGTGATTATCCTACCGATGAGGATTTCCTCTGGAACGAAGACGAATACTAAAACCCAGCTGTCGGCTCCGGCCGACGGCTCATTTTATATTAAGTAAAGTAAACCTTGCGAGTCGTTTCCGGCCAAAGCCGGACACCGCATTATTTTAAATCAGTACGGGTACAAAGTCCCAAGCGAGAAGTAAACAACGAATATGAGTTTCTTAGACAAAGTTCTAAAAGGGTTTCTCGGCGATAAAAATGCCAAAGACCTGAAAGAAGTAAAAAAAGTAGTAGCAAAAATCAAGGCGGTTGAGCCGGAAATCGAAAAACTCTCCGATAATGACCTGAGAGAGAAGACCAATGCGTTTAAAGAAAAACTAAAAACGGCTACTGCCTCCATCACTTCGCAGATTGAAGAAATCCGCGAAAAGATAAAAACAACCTCCAATATCGACGAAAAAGAGGCACTGTTTTCCAAAATCGAGGAACTGAAGAAAAACTCGTACAACATCGAGGAAAAAATCCTTACCGATATTCTCCCTGAAGCTTTTGCCCTAATCAAAGAAACCTCTAAAAGATGGGCGAAAAACGGAGAAATCCGCGTAAAGGCAACCGAGTGGGATCACCAATTGGCAGCCGCAGGCAAAGATTTTGTTGAAATCCAAGGAGAAGAAGCCGTTTGGAAAAACCGTTGGAACGCTCACGGGACAGAAGTGGTTTGGGACATGGTTCATTACGACGTCCAGTTCATAGGCGGGGTGGTTCTCCACAGCGGTAAAATTGCCGAGATGGCGACCGGAGAAGGAAAAACCCTCGTAGGGACCTTACCGATTTACCTTAATGCCCTCCCCGGAAGAGGTGTACACGTGGTTACCGTTAACGACTATTTGGCTCGAAGAGACTCGGCGTGGATGGGGCCGCTATACCAATTCCATGGTCTTTCCATCGATTGTATCGACAACCACCAACCGAATTCCGACGGCAGAAGAAAAGCCTACAATTCCGACATCACCTACGGAACCAATAACGAATTCGGGTTCGATTACCTTCGGGATAATATGGTAACCTCACCAACGGAACTCGTTCAGCGCGAACTCAATTTCGCCATTGTCGATGAGGTGGACTCCGTTTTGGTGGATGATGCCAGAACCCCTCTCATTATTTCAGGGCCTGTTCCTCAGGGCGACCGTCAGGAATTTGACCTTTTAAGACCTTCGGTGGATCGCATCGTGGAGGTTCAAAAGAAAACGGTTTCGCAAATTTTCAACGAAGCCAAGAAGCTCATTGCTTCAGGAAAAACCAAAGAAGGAGGATTCAAACTCCTGCAAGCCTACAGAGGACTACCAAAATCTCGACCGCTCATCAAATTCCTATCGGAAACGGGGAACAAAGCCTTGCTTCAAAAGGTGGAAGCCCAATACATGCAGGATAACAATAGGGATATGCCTATCGTCGATCAAGATTTGTACTTCGTAATTGACGAAAAGAACAACCAAATCGACTTGACCGATAAAGGGGTGGAATACCTCTCTGCCGGCAATGAGGACAAAGAATTTTTCGTTCTTCAAGACATTGCCACCGAAGTTGCGGAACTGGAAGCCAAAAACCTTTCCAAAGAGGAGGAGTTCGCTCAAAAGGAGGAACTATTCCGTAATTTTGCGGAAAAATCCGAACGGATCCATACCCTGAACCAGCTTTTAAAGGCCTATACCCTTTTCGAAAAAGACGACGAATACGTTGTGATTGACGGTGAAGTGAAAATCGTGGACGAACAAACCGGCCGTATTATGGAAGGCCGACGCTACTCTGACGGTCTCCACCAAGCCATCGAAGCTAAAGAAAACGTAAAAATAGAAGCTGCCACCCAAACCTTTGCCACCATTACCTTGCAAAACTACTTCCGTATGTATAACAAGTTGGCAGGGATGACCGGTACGGCCGAAACCGAAGCCGGAGAACTTTGGGAAATTTACAAATTGGATGTCGTCGTAATTCCGACCAACCGTCCTATTCAAAGAGACGACCGCCAAGATTTAGTTTATAAAACCAATCGGGAGAAATACAATGCGGTGATCGAAGAAATCGAAAGACTAACGGCCGCTGGAAGACCCGTATTGGTAGGAACGACTTCTGTCGAGATTTCCCAGCTTCTGTCCAAAGCGTTGCAACTGAGAAAAATTTCGCATCAGGTACTCAACGCCAAACTCCATAAAAAAGAGGCAGAAATTGTTGCCGAAGCCGGAAGACCGGGGCAGGTAACCATCGCCACCAACATGGCCGGACGGGGAACCGATATTAAACTGAGAGAAGGCGTAAAAGAAGCCGGAGGTTTGGCCATCATCGGTACCGAGCGTCATGACTCAAGAAGGGTAGACCGCCAGTTGAGAGGACGGGCAGGACGTCAGGGAGATCCCGGAAGTTCTCAATTCTACGTTTCTTTGGAGGATAACCTTATGCGGCTTTTCGGGTCGGAGCGTATTGCCAAAATGATGGACCGCATGGGACACAAAGAAGGCGAAGTCATCCAGCATTCGATGATTACCCGTTCCATTGAAAGAGCTCAGAAAAAAGTCGAAGAAAATAATTTCGGAATCCGTAAACGGTTATTGGAATACGACGATGTGATGAACAAACAAAGAGACGTTATATACAAAAGAAGGAAAAACGCACTCTTTGGCGATCATCTGAAATACGATATTTCCAACATGATTTACGACGTTTCCCAAGCTATTGTGAACCAAGGGAAAGTCGATGGAAATTTCAAGGATTTTGAATACGAAGTCATCAAAACCTTCACCATGGAGTCGCCGGTATCCGAAAGCGAATTCAAGAACAAAACCGCTGCAGAACTCACTCAGATCGTTTTCCAAGCAGCGCAGGAGGATTACAAGAATCGTTTGGAGTTATTGAAAGAAAAAGCCTTCCCTATCATCGAGAATGTTTATCAAAACCAAGGCGCCATGTTCAAGATGATTCAAGTGCCTTTCTCCGACGGGGTCAAAACGATGACCATCGTAACCGACCTGAAAGAGGCCTACGAAACCCGTTGCCAAAGCTTGGTGGACGACTTCGAGAAAAACATCACGCTTTCCATTATCGACGACAATTGGAAAACCCACCTTCGCGAAATGGACGACTTGAGACGTTCTTCCCAAGGGGCCGTTTATGAGCAGAAAGATCCGCTGGTCATCTACAAACAAGAATCATTCTACCTGTTCAGCGAAATGGTAGACAAAATTAACAGGGAAGCCATTTCGTTCCTATACAAAGGCGAAATTCCGGCTTAATCAAAACTTATTTTTATAACCCCAAAAAACTTCTCCTTTTCGGGAGAAGTTTTTTATTGTTTTCATCGAAAATTTTCGCTGACTCTTCTCATAAATCAAAAAAACCATAGCGAAAAAGCCACTTATTTTTACTAATTTTAGGCTCTAATTATCTGAACATGGCACTAAAAGATTTATCAAAACAAGTGGCGTTAGGTATTGATGTAGGTGGCACCAACACCAAATTCGGACTGGTTAACCACCGAGGCGATATTTTGGCAAAAGGTTCCATAAAAACCGATCGTTTTGAAAAAGTAGAAGATTACCTCGACGAATTACATAAAACACTAACCCCTCTCATTGAGGAAACCTGCAAGGACAAAACCTTGGAAGGTATCGGAGTCGGCGCGCCAAATGCCAATTATTACAGTGGCACCATCGAGCACGCTCCCAACCTAAAATGGAAAGGCGTAATTCCCTTCGCAAAACTGATGACCGAAAAATTCGGACTTCCTTGCAAAATTACCAATGACGCCAATGCCGCCGCCTTAGGCGAAATGCAATACGGTGCAGCACGCGGAATGAAGGATTTCATCATGATCACCTTAGGGACGGGGGTTGGCAGCGGAATCGTAGCCGGAGGAAATCTCGTCTATGGTCATGACGGTTTTGCCGGAGAGCTCGGCCATACCATCGTTAAACCCAACGGCAGAAAACACTGGAGCACAGGATCGGAAGGAAGTTTAGAAGCCTACGCTTCGGCCACGGGCATCGCTATCACGGCAAAAAAAATGCGTGCGGAATTTCCAGAATCCATGCTCAACGAATTCGCCGAAGAAGACATCAACTCGAAAACCGTTCACGAATGTGCACTGAAAGGGGATCCCACCGCCATTGAAGTCTTCCGTTACACGGGTCAAAAACTGGGCGAAGCCTTGGCTAATTTCGTCATGTTCTCGTCTCCTGAAGCCATTTTACTCTTCGGAGGCGTCATCAAAGCCGGCGATTTTATCTTAAAACCCGCCAAACTCCACATGGAAAGAAACCTTTTGCCCATATTCCGAGGGAAAGTGGCGTTGGTTTTCAGCGAATTGGATGAAGCTGACGCTGCAATTCTCGGCGCAAGCGCCCTCGTTTGGGAAAAGTAAAACCCTAAAAAAACATCCTCAAAAGAGGATGTTTTTTTTATTTATGATTGATTAATTCTCACATTTAAGGCTTCATTCGATTGTATTCCTCCCCTTCGTTCTTGTTTCCCGAATACTTTGGAGGATAACCTTTCCCTTTCTCGCCTTCCCCATGCATCTCCATACGCCGATCCATCATTCGGTCCCGCATTTTCCATTCGTTTTGGAACATTTTAAGCACTTTTTTAGAACCTACCAACGCCTCCATTTTCCGAGCATATTCTCTTCGGTGATCCAAAAGAGCCTGACCTAAAGAAAAACTCTCTTCCAGTTTCGTTTTTGCTTCGGCTTCCGTCAACTCATCGGGGTTAAAATCCTTGGAAAAACGATCTTTAATCCGCCGCTGAGAATCCTGATACTCTCCGTATAACCCCCTAAAAACCTCTCTGTCCCGCTCCTGAATCTGTAGTTCCTCCAACATCATGTTCTCCCTAAATTGTTTCAAGATTTCTCTCTTTTCTTCAGGGCTCATTTTCTTCATCATCTCCTTACGCTCAGCAGACCCCGCCTTTTGCCAATCCAATCCCAACTGAACCTGAGCACCCGCCAAAACAGGAAAAACAGCCATCAAAACACCCAATACAATTACTCTCATTTTTTCTCTTTTTCAATTAAATAAATCCAAATAAACATCCATTTCTGCCTCTTTAGCCATCTCCGTTAATTCTGCCTTATTCAACGAGGCCAAAATCTGATCCACCGACTCCCGACTTCCTTTTACGGCAGCTGCTTTCGGAGAAGCTACCGTTACGTTTTTCTCCGCTGAAGCCACCATTACTTCTTCCCTCTTAGGCTCCAATCGGTCCCCCTCAGCCGCTTGTTCTTTTCTCTCTTCCGCCTCCTCTTCACGCCCAACCGTCGGACGCTTCGAAATCCAATCTCCCCCCTGATCCTCCAACGGCAAGGCAACAAAAGAAGAATCCATCGTCTTCTCCTCCGAAGCCCTAAAGCCAATCCCATACCACAATCCCAAAGCACAAATCAAAACCACAGAAGCCGCCACAGCCCACCAACGGTAACCAGAAAAGCGAGATCGTCCACCCGAATGCATCGGCACAATCGCACCGCCCGAAGAAGCCTCGTGCGAAACACGATCCAAAACACGACGCTGCATTTCATCAAAAAAACCTTCCGGAACGTCATAAATACGCTCGCGTTTCCACTTGTCTATATCCAAATTATCCATTTTTTTCATGAGTCCTGAGAGAGTTTACTTTTCATAATGAGTCCTGATATAATCCTCTATTTTACTTTTCGCATAGTGATAGTTGGTTTTAAGAGTTCCCACCGACATCTCCAGCAGTTTACTGAGTTCGTCATAAGAAAGTTCGTCATAATACCGAAGTGTAAAAACCAACCGCTGCTTCTCCGGCAAAGCCTGAATCGCCTGCTGCAATAAGATTTGGATTTCATCCGCATCCGACGAGGCATTGGAAGCAACCAAATTCTGCATGTAATGCTCCGCATCGCCATCCGCTTTTAGCATTTTTTTATTCTTATTGAGCCATTGCAACGCCTCATTGGTGGCAATTCGATACAACCAAGTGTAAAGCTGGCTGTCCTGCTTAAACTGATGAAAATTCTGATAAGCCTTAATAAAAGTATCCTGCAAAACATCCTGCGCGTTATCATGCACCACCACCAAACGCCGAATATGCCAATAAAGCCTGCTTTGATAAGCATCCATCATCGCCCGAAGCCCGTTGTCACGGGTGCGCTCTTCAGCCATCATCGAAATAATTTCCGCGTCTTTGTTCTTCATTGGATACTCTCGTTGGTTGGATAAAAAAATCAAGTAAAGGTTAAATGGAACCCCTTCCCTGCTTTTTATTTTTTTGAAACCTAAGCAAATATCATGAAAAACCATCAAAAACCGCCTATACTTTTATTATTTATCTTTGCACAATGGAAATCATTATCATCGGATCGGGCCACGTGGCCTACCATATGGCAAAAAACTTCGCAAGCAACGGCATCAACGTAAAACAGCTTTTCGGCCGTAATCCTCAAACCCTCAGAGCCATCGCCGAAGAAACCGGATTCCCGTTCTCCACGGAAAAATTGGAAAAAGCCGACCTCTACCTGATATGCGTTAGCGATAATGCCGTAGAAGAAGTTTCCACCCAAATAAAAAATCCTAATGCGCTAGTGGCCCACACTTCCGGCTCCCTTCCGAAAGAAATTCTTTCCGGCACTTACCGAAAGGCTTCCTTTTACCCTCTGCAAACCTTCTCTAAACATAAACCTCTCGATTATCAAAACATCCCGGTCTTCATCGAAGCAGATGCCCCCGAAGACCAAAACCTGCTCTCGGAACTCGCCCACCGCTTTTCCGATAAAGTTCTCATCACTAACTACCATCAACGCCGCTACCTCCACTTGGCCGCCGTGTTCGCTTGTAATTTCGCCAATCATCTCTTTGCCCGAGCCAAAGAACTACTCGATACCCAAAACATCCCCTTCGACTTCCTTCTTCCCCTAATTGAAGAAACCGTCGGAAAAATTCATACCCTTTCGCCCAAAAAAGCCCAAACCGGCCCCGCCGTAAGAAACGATCAAAAAGTAATCGCCTTGCATCGGACCCTTCTCCAAAACGAGGCTCAAAAAAGAATCTACGAAACCATGAACAAAGCCATCATCGAAATGCACGCCCCCTCAAAAAGCAATTCAAACCAAAGCCTCTCCAAAGAATAAGAAAAACCGAAATCTCCCCCTTGTAACAAAAAGCATTCTTTCTCGTCTAATCCAGCAAACGTTTCCCATGAAAAGATTCTTGATAATTTGTTGGTGTTTGGTGTTGTCTACGGCTTATTCCCAATCCAAATGGACCCTTGAGCAATGCGTGGAGTACGCCTCCAAAAACAACCTTCAAATCCTTAACACCACCTACAACAAACAACTGCAAGATAAAAATCTGGAAATTGCCAAACGTGAAAAACTCCCCGCCGTCAGCGGAAGTATTGCTCACAATACCAATTTCGGACAACAGCAATTCGGGAGTTTCATCCAGCGAAACGACTCCTACAGCAACAACGCCAACATAAGTGCCAGCGTCCCCCTGTACAACCACGGGCGAATAGAGAAAACCATCCGAAAAGCAGACTACGAAGTTGAAGCCGCCCAATACGACATCGAAACCATAAAAAACAACATCTCGCTGCAAATTGCCCAAGAATACCTCGCCGTTCTCCTGAATAAAGAAATAGCGCTAATCAGCCGTAGCGCCATGGAAAACGCCGAAAAAATCTACCAAAGAGCAAAAATAACCACCCAAGTCGGCACCACCGCCCAAACCGTACTGGCCGAGGCCGAAGCTTCGCTCGCAAGGGAAAAACAAAATCTTAACACCGCTGAAATCAATGTCCGACGGAGTTTGTTCAACCTGGCACAACTCCTGCAATTGGAAAATTATAAAACGTTTGACATCGTGGAACTTCCACTTCAAGCGCCCGTTGACGCTCCTTTCCGTTCTACCGAAAATACACTCAGCACCGCCTACGGGCAACTGCCCCAAATCAAAGCAGCCGAAAGTAGGATAAAAGCAGCCGAAGCCCAAACCGAAATCGTCCAAACCTCTTTTTATCCCGTAATTTCGGGCAGTCTGGGACTGGGTACTTTTTATTTCAACAATCTCAACAGCAGTACCGATACCCGCCTCCTAAACCAATACAAAAATAATTTCGGACAGCAAGTCGGTATCTCAGCCAACATCCCCCTATTCAACAAAGGAATCACCAAACGCCAAGTGGAACAAGCCAAAATCAACGAGAGCATCGCCAAAAATTCTCTTCTCCAACAAAAACAAGAAGTAAAACAAAACATCCAAAAAGCCCAGTTCGATACCGAAAATCATTATGAAAATTATTTGGCCGCCCTTCAGGCAGAAAAAAGTTCGGCATTGGCACTGGATTTCGCCGAGAAAAGCTATGCTGCAGGACGAACCTCCATTTACGACCTCAATATCGCCCGAAATCATTACGCCAATGCACAAGGAAGCACCGCACAAGCCAAATACAACTATCTTTTTAGTTTAAAACTTCTCGACTTCTACGCCGGCATTCCCCTAGCGTTATAGCCGCTTTTTTAGTTAATCCCATGGCTTTCTTTTTATTAGAAAAATATCTGCCCGAGCAGACTTTCCCCCTGCTCCAAAAGTGGATCGGGCAAAGACCGCTCCACATCAAAATAACCAAAGAGCGACAAAGCAAACTCGGCGATTATCGCCAACTCGAAGACCGCTCGCATCAGATTTCCATTAATGCCACCCTGCCTCCTTTTCTTTTCTTTTTTGTCCTTACCCACGAACTGGCTCACCTCCTTGCTTTTGAACGCTTTGGGCACCGCATTGCTCCACATGGCTCCCAATGGAAGGCCACTTTCGGAGAAATGATAGTGGAAAGCCTATACCTCTATCCGGAAGATCTGCGACCGATTCTGAAAAAATTCAGTCTTTCCCCCAAAGCCAACTTCATGGCTAGTCCCGATTTGGTTAGCTATTTTCGATTAAAAGACCTGCCTCCCGATTTTGTACTCGTAAAAGATCTTCCCGAAGCCTCCCGGTTTGTCTATAACCGAAAAAACTACCAACTCCTAAGGAAAATGAAAAAGAATTATCTTTGTAAAAATATTGATAACGGCAAGTCGTACGTCTTTCAAAGCATCGTCCCCGTTAAACCTCTAAAGTAAATTTTCATGCTGGATAAAAATCACTATTGCGTTATTATGGCCGGCGGTATCGGAAGCCGCTTTTGGCCAATGAGCACCACCAAATACCCTAAGCAATTTCAAGATATTTTGGGAATCGGACGTACCATGATTCAACAAACCTACGACCGCATCAGCCAACTCATTCCCTCGGAAAACATCTACGTCATTACCAACCAAGAGTACATTGAACTCTGCACCTCCCAGCTTCCCGAAATCCCAACCGCCAACATTGTGGGCGAACCAGCCATGAAAAACACCGCAGCTTGCAACCTCTACATGGCCAACAAAATCGCAGCCGAAAACCCTAAGGCCAAAATGGTCGTCCTTCCCGCCGACCATCTGATTCTGAAAGAGCAGCGGTTTATCGAAAAAATAACCCTGGCCTTCCAACTCATCGCCGAAGAAGATTACCTGATTACTTTGGGCATCAAGCCCACCCGACCCGACACAGGCTACGGCTACATCCAATACCTGAGTTCCGAACAAGGCGACGTACACAAAGTGAAAACCTTTACGGAAAAACCTATTTTGGAAATTGCCAAAACCTTCCTCGAAAGCGGTGATTTTCTTTGGAATGCCGGCATTTTCGTATGGAGCACCCAGTCTATTCTAAAAGCTTTCGATACGTTTTTACCCGAAATGGTTCAGCAATTCAGCTACTGCGAATACAACTCTCTGAGAGAAAAGGAGTGCATCGGTCTTATTTACCCCAAAGTCAATAAGATTTCCATCGACAACGGTATTTTGGAAAAAGCCCAAAACGTTTACGTTATCCCTGCCGATCTAGGATGGAGCGATTTAGGCACTTGGACTTCCGTCTATCAAAACGCCAAAAAAGACGAGCAAAACAACGCCATAAACTCCAAAAACATCCTTACCTACAATGCTAAAGGCAATATCGTAAGATTAAAAAACAAAAAGAAAGCAGCCATTATCGACGGACTGAAAGATTACATCATCGTCGATACGGATAAATCCCTACTCATCTGCCCTCGGGATAACGACCAACTCATCAAAGATTACGTGATGGATCTCCGAAATCTGAAGAAAGGCGAACGTTACATGTAAGTCTGATTTTAATTTACCGGCCTATCGTAATTTTTATTACTTTTAAGGTATTATATAAAATACCGCCATGCTGATTAAAATCTACGGAAGTGCCCTTTACGGCGTATCCGCACAAAAAATTACCATCGAAGTGAATGTCGCTACGGGCGGCGTAGGTTACCACTTGGTAGGATTACCGGACAATGCCATAAAGGAATCCAGCTACAGAATCTCCGCCGCACTAAAAAATGTAGGCTACCATGTTCCTGGAAAAAAAATAACAATCAATATGGCTCCAGCCGACCTTAGAAAAGAAGGTTCGGCCTACGACCTAAGCATCGCCTTAGGCATTCTCGCCGCCTCCGGACAAATCGAAGCTTCTACCATAGGCGATTATTTGATTATGGGTGAACTCTCTCTGGACGGAAGCCTTCATCCCATCAAGGGCGTTTTGCCCATTGCCATAAAAGCCAAAGAAGACGGCTTCAAAGGTATTATTCTGCCCATTCAAAATGCCAAAGAAGCTGCCATCGTCAGCGCATTAGAGGTGTATGGCGCAGAAAACATCAAAGAAGTTATTGCGTTCTTTCATGAAGGACGCCCCCTCAAACAAGTAACCATTGACACGCGAAAGGCTTTTCAGGAAAAAATAAATACTTTCCCTTTTGACTTTTCAGAAATTAAGGGTCAAGAAACCGCCAAAAGAGCCATGGAAGTTGCTGCCGCAGGCGGGCATAACATCATCCTTATCGGCCCTCCGGGAAGCGGAAAAACCATGCTCGCCAAAAGAATCCCCAGCATCCTGCCTCCCCTGACCCTAAAGGAAGCGTTAGAAACCACTAAAATCCATTCCGTGGCAGGAAAAATAGGCGCCGAAGCCTCCCTGATGACCGCCCGCCCATTTCGAAATCCCCACCATTCGATCTCCGATGTGGCTCTGGTAGGCGGAGGAAGCTATCCCCAGCCCGGTGAAATATCCCTTGCCCATAACGGAGTCCTCTTCTTAGACGAAATGCCCGAATTCAAAAGAACAGTATTGGAAGTTCTGCGCCAACCTCTCGAAGATCGGGAAGTAACCATTTCCCGAGCCAAATTCACCGTAAACTACCCGGCCAGCTTCATGTTGGTCGCCTCCATGAACCCCAGCCCCAGCGGCTACTTCCCCGACGACCCGAACAACACGTCTTCCCCCTCCGAAATGCAACGCTACCTGAATAAAATTTCCGGCCCTCTTTTGGATCGGATTGACATTCACATCGAAGTTCCAAAAGTTGACTTTGACCAACTAACCGAACGAAAATCCGGCGAAACCAGCCAACAAATCCGAGAACGCGTCCTTAAAGCCAGAGAAAAACAATCGCACCGATACCAAAATCTTCCCATCCATTACAACGCCCAAATGGGCCCCAAAGAGCTCGACGCTTATTGCCAATTGGACGCCAATGCCAAAGCCCTCATAAAAAGAGCCATGGAAAAACTAAATCTTTCCGCCCGAGCCTACGACCGCATCTTAAAAGTTGCCCGAACCATTGCCGATTTGGACAATGCCGAAGCCATCCTGTCGCCACATATTGCCGAAGCCATTCAATACCGAAGTCTGGATCGGGAGTTTTGGAACGCTTAATCCGAAAGATTTTAACCCCAAATTCCCCACCTCCTAAAAAAAAGGTTCGGACAATAATCTCGTCCGAACCTTTCCGTTTCTTATAACTCCGTTTAACAAAGCGTTAATCGTTCAGTTTCAATACCGCCATAAAAGCACTCTGAGGCACTTCCACCCGGCCAATTTGCTTCATTTTCTTCTTTCCCTCCTTCTGCTTTTCCAAGAGTTTTCGTTTTCTGGAAATATCCCCACCGTAACACTTAGCCGTCACGTCTTTACGCAACGCCTTAATCGTTTCTCTTGCAATCACCTTAGTCCCAAGGGCTGCCTGAACCGCAATATCAAACTGCTGTCTCGGAATCAGTTCCCGAAGTTTTTCACACATCTTTTTACCAATACCGTAAGCATTATCTTGGTGAATCAGCGAAGAAAGTGCATCCACCATGTCCCCGTTAATCAGGATATCCATTTTCACCAGCTTAGAAGCCCGGAAACCTATCGGATGATAATCAAACGAAGCATACCCCTTGGAAATCGACTTCAATCGGTCGTAAAAATCAAACACCACCTCGGAAAGCGGCATATTAAAGACCAATTCCACCCGGTCGGACGTCAGATAGCTCTGATTCACGATTTCCCCTCGTTTCTCGATGCAAAGAGTCATGACCGAACCCACAAAATCCGACTTCGTGATAATAGAGGCCTTGATGTAAGGCTCTTCCACACGGTCCAAAAGGGTCGGATCAATCATCTCCGAAGGGTTATTGATTAAAATTGCATCCTCGGGGTTCTTTTTAGAATACCCATGGTACGATACGTTGGGCACCGTCGTGATTACGTTCATCCCAAATTCCCGATCCAAACGCTCCTGAACAATCTCCATGTGAAGCATCCCCAAGAAACCGCATCGGAACCCAAAGCCCAAAGCTGCAGAACTCTCAGCCTCAAATACCAATGACGCATCGTTAAGCCTCAATTTTTCCAATGAAACCCGAAGTTCTTCAAAATCTTCAGACTCCACCGGGTAAATCCCTGCAAAAACCATTGGTTTCACTTCTTCAAAACCTTCAATGGCTGCCGTTGCAGGACGCTCCACCGAGGTAATCGTATCCCCGACTTTAACTTCACGAGCGTCTTTAATCCCCGAAATAATATACCCTACATCCCCACAACCAATTTCCTGCTTGGGAGCCTGCTTGAGTTTCAGCGTCCCAACCTCATCGGCGTCATAGGTTTTCTCCGTCGCCATGAATTTGACCTTCTGTCCTTTTTTAATGCTTCCGTTCACCACTTTAAAATAAGCTTCAATCCCACGAAAAGGATTAAAAACAGAGTCAAAAATCAAGGCCTGAAGCGGCGCATTCGGATCCCCCTGAGGCGCCGGAATACGCTCGACTATCTGCTCCAAAAGTTCGTGAACCCCTTCCCCGGTTTTTCCGGAAACACGAAGCACATCCTCCGGTGCACAACCCAAAAGATTCACAATTTCATCGGTAACCTCTTCAGGATTAGCCGAAGGAAGGTCTATTTTATTGAGAATCGGAATAATTTCCAAGTCGTTCTCCAAAGCCAAATAAAGGTTCGAAATTGTCTGCGCCTGAATACTCTGAGCCGCATCCACAATCAGCAAAGCCCCTTCGCATGCCGCAATGGAACGGGAAACCTCGTAAGAAAAATCCACGTGTCCCGGCGTATCAATAAGATTAAGTATGTACTTTTCGCCCTTGTACTCATAATCCATTTGGATCGCATGAGATTTAATAGTAATCCCCCGCTCTTTTTCCAAATCCATATCGTCCAAAGTCTGAGCCTGCAACTCCCGCTGAGACACCGTATTGGTGTATTCCAGCAACCGATCCGCCAAAGTAGACTTTCCGTGATCAATATGAGCAATAATGCAAAAATTTCTGATGTTTTTCATCGATACAATATAATAGTCCGCAAAGATAAAAAAAAGTGCCCCGTCGTGAAATAGCAATCCGAAAAAACAGAGACTCCTTTAAAAATTCCAATCTTTTTTGTAAAAAATAAAAAAGCTTTCACGATCGTGAAAGCTTTCAAAAGTAGCCCGTAGGGGAATCGAACCCCTCTTGCAAGAATGAAAATCTTGAGTCCTAACCGATAGACGAACGGGCCGCTGTATCTAAAACTAAGCTAATTTATTAACGTGCTTAGTCAACTTGCTCTTTAGGTTAGCTGCTTTATTCTTATGAATGATATTCTTTTTAGCAAGCTTATCCAACAAAGAAATCACCTTAGGAAGTTGCTCAGAAGCCACAGCCTTATCCTCCTCGTTTCTAAGAACCTTCATCGCAGTTCTAGCCGTTTTGTGATAATACCTGTTACGCAGTCTTCTAGCAGCGTTCTGTCTGATTCTCTTTAATGATGATTTATGATTTGCCATAATTGTTTCTCAATTGTGGGTGCAAAGATATGACTTTTTTCTAAACTTCCAAATTTTTAATGAAAAAAAATTAAAAATTATTTTTCTATTCTTTCTCCAAATACCGACGAAGCTTCTCCAAAGCCCCATCAATACACTCCTGTTCTTTCTCCCGCTCTATTTTACGCACGGTATTTTCCAACATAATAATCGCATTGTGCCATTCCCCCGTATTATTCGTAAAAGTATATTCGTCTATAGTCACCTCAAAAACACCTCTTTCCCCCTCTCTTCGCAACCTGAATGCCACCTCGTCATCACACCCCTTAACACCTTCATTATCCACCACAAGATGATACAATTTGGGTTTGGCTAATATCTTTTTCAAAAGCAACTGCGCTTCCTGTATCTTAAGAACCCTCATGCCTACTATGATTTGATCTAAACACTTGAAAAAAACTTTTCAAAAAATACCTCCTCATGCTTTTCCACAAAAATAAACCTTTTTCGTCAAATCCCCCTCAACCGTATTCCCCATCCATAAAAATCATAACGAAAACAAAGGCGTTAATCCTCACCAACAATCGGATGGGACAGCGAAACGACTTATTATTGTATTTCGCATTCAATGTCTATATCAGCGACAATACCGTGCTTATTTAGTAAAGCAATAGCAAGGCAAACGATTTAGCACGAAAATCAAGATTGCGGGAAGCCCTGTGTGTTGTAGGCTCCCCATTTTCAGTACAGTTCAAAAGTAGTAATTTCTTTTAGTTTTCTGATGTTATTGTTGTTAACTGATGAGGAAAAATGGTCAGGAAAAGCGTTGGCTTTTGCCTGGGCTTGCTGTCCATTTTTCCTCATCACGGGTGATAGGCCTCCCAGGGCATCATGCGGGCGATGGTAGTTGTAATCTTCTACCCACTCATGGGTTACCTCTCTTACTTCGTCCAGTGTTGAA
>NZ_JAYWXI010000031.1:0-8970 GCF_036016955.1 Bergeyella anatis
CGTTGGGTCTATCAACATTATAGGGTTATTATTCGTATAAGCATACGGTTGCATTGTTTTTTCTACTAACGGGTCTACATTCAGCCACAAACTTACTCTCGGGTCGTAATACCTCGCTCCATAGTAGTATAGTCCTGTCTCACTATCTAACTCCTTACCATTGAAAAGATACGGCATTCGTCGGCTCACTTTATGCTCATCAAACAGCACCTCGCCAAAGGCGATATACTCTGTGTGTTGGCTAATGTTACCGTCTTTGTCTAAACCAATATTTAAAAGAACCTCTCCTCTGGATAACAATATCCCTCAATATTTTAAATCATCATCACTAACTTTGATACAAGACCATCCTTCAGTATTTGTAAGACTTTACCATTCCATCCCTGTAAATATAAATACTATCCTCTCCTTTACGCTTTACTATACTGTCATTTTTTTCATACATATGCCTATCCGAACCATTAAAACGCAATACTTCCTTTGTCGATAAAACAATTATTAACCAGCCATGATTTTGATTATCAATATACATACTATCAATTTTACCTGAAAAAGAAAAATTTAAATTCGCCTCTTTAGTTCTTTCAGTTTCCGTCTTCTGATATTCTCTATAAAAAAAATAAGATAATATAAATAAAGCAAACATTATCAGACTGACTATATTTCTACTTTTCATTTTCTCTGATTCTTTTACTAGGCATAATGTATGTTGTTCCGGCTTGCACACTAATCCCTCCGGATAGTTTAGGTCTTTTTATAAAGTTTAAAACACTTGAAGATACACTAACTCCACCCATTGAAACATTTTGTTTTTTTATCATTTTTTTGCAGTTTGTCCATAATTTATAGAAATTGGACCAATTCCTCCTTGAATATTCCAACAGTTTCCACTAAAATTCGCTGTAGTTAAAGGATCATGACCATTCTGTGTCGTATATTCATTACATGCTCCAACGAAACCCCGAAATTCATTTCTCTTTTTCATGACCGTTTGACCGTGTTCGATTTTTTAGTTTGTTTTAGCATTACCGACTTTGATACACGCCCCACGAAATAGTTAATCACTTATAAATCTTACCATTACACTCCCAATAATGGGTAATAATAGTATCCTTTTTATGAATATAGAAAGTGAGTTCCCCTTTTCGTTTTATTATAGTATCACCAACCTCTATATCGTCAATGTAGTTAAACCAACTTCTCCCCATATCACGACATGTACATTCCTCACCTGTATAAGGATTATAAGCCTTTACCATTTCAAAGTAAACATTATTAGGATTAGGCAAATCTACCACAACAGCTATACATTCATTACTTCTATCCCTGAACATATTATAATGACAATCATTATTTTCTTTTTCAGATAATCTATAAAAGAAATATCCAGCCACAATAATTAATAATACCAAAAAAAATTTCAATACTTTTTTTATCATGATTATAAATATTTACTTGTACCATATTCCATTTTGCAAATTATATGATACTCCAAAGTTTAAAACTAAACTCCTCCTTAATATAAACATCACTAACTTTGATACACGACCGATTTTATTAATAAATTCTATATTCTAAAATTAATGAATCTCCTTTTACCTTTGACACAGGTTCGTAAATAAACTTACATTTAGTATCATACCATTCCGTTGCATAAACCTCATTAATCAAACCTTCTAATTCAATCGTGTTGTATCTTCCTGAACCATTCTCAAACTTCAAAACAGCCCTTCCATTTATAGTCCCTTTTATCAGAACTTCTAAATTATTTACCCTCTCTGGAGTATTCACTTCCAAAGTATCATTGACAACTTTTGATAAATCCTTTACAGAGTATTTTGTATAAGTCCGCTCATAGCTACAAGAAAAAAACATAAGAAAGAGACCGGTTATAAATATTAAAAATCTATTCATAATCTTTAGTTTTTTGTTCTTTAGGGGCTTGTTCCAATTTTCTAAAATGTATCGTATCTTCTTATCTCAGCGTTATCTTTAATAATACCTCCATCAGATTTAACCAATCTATTATTGCCGTTAAATAGATACGGCATTCGTCGGCTTACGTTCTGTTCGTCAAACAATATTTCGCCAAAGGCGATGTACTCTGTTGCCGTCTTTGTCATAAACCAATGAATCTCTATACCACGCTATCTTAAAATAAATCGCGTGAAAGTATAACTTAAACTATCTTCTTCATAAAGAAGATAATGGTTAGCTATATACAATGAGTCTCCATAAACAATATAACGATTTCCTCTTTCCTCTCCTATTGCTTTCAAAGAATATTCTATCTTAGAATCTTTGTCTTTAATATACTCCTTATAAATCCAAGGAAAAAACCATTCTTTCTTTGTATAATATTCATACTGTTTAGGGGTATTGATTTCTTGAAAACTAAAATCATGAGGATTACCAACCTCTTGTAACCTTCCATTTGAATAAAAAACTTTATTCTTTACGGCTTTCGGTAATTCTTCATATTTTAAAATTTTGCTATCCAAGGAGTTAATTTTTTTTTCACACGAAATCAAACCTAAAACAATGAATACAATAAGTACTTTTTGACTATTTATCATCTATTTTTATTTTATCCTTTGAAAAATCCTTTTTACCAACCTCCCCATCATAATCAAGATGTGGAATTTTATCTAATCCTATTTCACTATCCAACGCCTTACCATTGAAAAGATACGGCATTCTTCTACTTACCTTGTGTTCGTCACACAGGCTTTGCGTCGAGGGACTTTGCAGAGGGAAAGTCATCAAAATCCATTTTTAAACATCCACTTAAAAAACTCAAAAATAACTAATATAGTTGAGCGACCTAAAATCAAATTATAAAGACAAAACAACTCCAAAAAAACAAAACCTTTTATAATGGAAATCGTGCCTGTATCAACTCCATATTTTTTCACAGATTTTCTAATTTGAAAAAAAATCAAAATTTGGAATATTAAAAAATCAACTATATGAAAAAAATCGTTCATTTTAATTACTTTTTCTTATTAGATTTTTCATGCTCTTCAGAAACTTTGGCAAGAAAATTCTCAACCAAGTGGCGCAATAGCAACATTAAGGGCAGAGACTTATAAATTAATCTTGGCAGCATTATTTGATATACACTTCTCGACCTAATTTTGCGGATAAAAAGTAAACAAACCTTGTTTTTCTATCTTTATTATTCTATAATTTTCATCATAAAATATTGATGACAAAAGAACCTCTTCTTGCATATCATTTGTCAAAATTGTAGAAGTTTTAAAAACCGTTTTATCAACCTTTTTTATTTCGGTCTTATATGTAAACCCTTTATCATTTATTGAATATACGGTATCTTTATTAACAGAAAAAAACACTCTTTTGTCATTATTATCTATTTCATAAAAATCATTTAGCTTTTTAACACAAACCAATGAATCTTCAAAATTTGATTCTAAATTTTTAAAGATAATCCTAATAGTATCTTTTCTATAATCAACCTCATATTCTTCATTAAATCTACCCATCAATTTAATTCTATCCTCTTTTTTGTTACAAGAAAAAAGAATCATTACAATAAATGAAATATAACCTATCAGCTTAGCAAATTTATTTTCTTGCGTCTTCAAATTTTTTCTCATATTTTGGATTTATTTTTATAAGTTCCTCTTTTACTTCACTATATTTTCTGACTCCATGACCACTCAAATCTTTCCTATCTAAAGCTTTAGGATCAAAATCGCCTCTATCATTTGGCATAATAGCAACATTAAGGGCAGAGGCTTATAAATTAATCTTGGCAGCATTATTTGATATACACTTCTCGACCTATCACACTAATAAAAAACAAAGGCTTTCTTTTTTTTCAAACCATTCATTGGAGGAATAATCATCTCTATAATATTCATAGGCATTTATGTAAAATAGATATAAAATGGTTCTTCTTTTTACAATATCAGACAAGTTTTTATCTAAGTAAAATCTATCCCCCCTACGTTCTGTATATTTTTCCTGAATCAACTCAATCCCCCCACTTTCATAATACTCAACAAGAACTGAATCCAATCGAAATAAATTACTCGGTTTAATATAAGATACAGGTATTGATTTCTTAAAGTTAAGAACATCACTCAAAAAAGAAGTATAATCGTATTCTTCTGCATAATACTTTTCATACATCATATTCAACTCTTCACTATTCAAATAACCGAGAGTATTTATTTCCGAAGTTTTCACAAAAACAAATGCCCTATATCCTATCAAAAAAAGATCATTCTCATTATATGATGATAAACTCAAATCTTCATATTTAAACAAATCTGTATTTTTATTACAAGATTGCGTAAAAAAAAGAATAATTAAAAGTGCAAAAATTTTCTTATTCATTTCTTCTGTTTTTATTATTAGGAGGATTTCTCAATAATTCAGGATTTATTTTTATAAATTCTTCTTTTACTTCACTATATTTTCTGACTCCATGACGACTCAAATCTTTCCTATCTAAAGCTTTAGAATCAAAATCACCTCTATCATTTGGCATAATAGCATTAACCGCCTTGATTCGTTCCTCCCAAAGATTGTGGATTTTTATCCCTCACAACTCCTCACTTTTCAATATTTAAGTTTCCTTTCAGCCTTATTAACATACTACTCCTATTTTGTCCCTGATCAAAAAGCCAAATCGTATCCTGATTATATTTAACTACTTTTATTTTAGAATTGTAGTTCATCCAGGTGAATATAGAGTCATTCGCAACACCCCATTCCAACCTTGGCGCCATACCATAATCAGAAAATAAATTTCTCTTGTTCTCCATTTTATCAAATGAATATTGTTTTACTTTTCCCTTACTGTTAAACTCAAAAGTCATCCCATAAAATTCAGCTCGCTCTCTGGGCCATTCATAATTCCAATAGCCCACACTATCATCATATAAAATAGTATCTCTTATTTTATCCTTAGGACTATCCCAACAAGATAGTAGCACAGTCAATAATATAAAAAGTGGAACCCTATTCATTAGACGTTTTTATTTTTTTATAGATTAATATTAGTTTGACCGTACATTTTTTAGTTTATTTTAGCATCACTAACTTTGGTACACGACCAACTCATTGAGTGGCTTTATTTTGATGAAACAATAGTGATTATTTAATTTTCTGCAGATTATTTTCTTTAATGAATTTAAAAAAACTTGGTTCACCAATAGAGATAGAATACTCAAACTTCTCATCATTTTTATTGGTCCAAGATATAATTTGAGTTTTCGTATCAATAAAAATAGTATCACCAATATGCATATCCCGTAGATTATTGTCATATACTTCTGCTCGATTTTTTTTAATGATGCAATAATAATTGTCTTGCTTTTGAGAGGGATCATAAAAATTAATATTTGTTTCTAATAAATTAAGCCCTATAATCCCTCTTCCGTGGTAACCATTTCCAATATCTTTATTTATGTATGAAACAACTCCTTTCATCTTTAAACTATCTATTCCACCGAAGTCTCTCCATCCAACATTATTTTCTGTTGATTTCTGATAATTACAAGCAAAAATTGACAAACAAAACAAAAGCATTATAAATTTACTCATCTTTCTTACCTTGATTTTTTTTAATTCTATCAATAGTATATTGGGTTGTAGCCTGTGGAATGGATGTACTTGGGAATAAATTAAGAGCCTTATCCATTAGCGTTCTGTCTTTAGTTTTAATAACATTGTTTAACAAAATGGAATTAGATCCACCAATATATACAGAGCCTAAATTTCCGGATAGACCTACTCCAAGTGATGCGCCAACAGAAACCCCTTTCCAGTCACCTGAACTAAAAACAGATGCATTCCAGCCACCGCCAACAACGTCTTTCAAATCTTGAGAGAACCCAAAACCTGAAAAGTTAACTGGATCATAATTTGGCTTATTAGCAGTGTTATACATTATAAAGAAATTTGCCCCTATGCTCGCTCCAACTCCCGCTTGAAGCCCCATTGTTGCTCTCGCTTCTCCACCAACATAGTGATAAAGATAACCTCCATAATCCTTATTCATATAATTTACAATAGATATTGTTCCTGCAAACTCACCACCTCCTGCAATTTTCCATCCTGCATTTACCTCCATGGAATAACCAACTGCTAATCGTTGTAGATCAATATATTTAAAACCAAGATCCATAGTTTTACTTTGGTTAATGTTATAAGGAATGCTAAAATAATAATCCTTATTACCAGCGGTTTCCACACGTATTTGATTTCCATTTTTACCAACTATGATGATGTCTAACGGACTTCTTCCATCAGTATCGGATTATTATTAGTATAAGTATAAGGCGACATATTCGGATACTTCTCCGCCAAAGGGTCTACACCAAGCCATAAAGAAACCTTTGCATCATAGTACCTCGCTCCATAATAATATAACCCTGTCTCACTATCTAACTCTTTGCCGTTAAATAAGTATGGCATTCTTCTACTCACTTTGTGTTCATCAAACAGCACCTCGCCAAAGGCGATGTACTCTGTGTGCTGACTAATGTTACCGTCTTTGTCTGTAATGTAGCTACTACTGCCCAAATGGTCTGGGTGGTAATAATAAAGGTTGCGTTCTTCTATCCCGTTATCCTTAAATCCAAATCCGCCCTCTACCGTTTCGGGTTTCACTGGGTCACCGTATTGCACTGGAGGTCCCGGTACATCGCCCGGCTCATTAAATTTAGGCGGTCTTGGCCACCCTTCGGGCGGCTCTTGGTCTTGAGATATATCACTCCAGTCAATCGACGGATATTCTACACCTGTAAAGTCAGGTGTGCCGTATATGCCGTGTTGCGTTGGCGGACCTGGCGGAATGTTTAATCCTTTGATGTATTGGTCTATGGCTTCCTGCACTTTTGCGGATTGTTTCACATAATCAATTCCTCCTGCATTTATACCAGACGGTTGATGAAATGTTCCCTCTCCCAGTTTGCTTACTATTCTTGAAATTCCCTCGAAGTAGTGTTTTGTGAATTTCCCTTTTTGCCATTTTGGCAGCCTTTTTTTATTGCGTACCGCTCCGTCATCGCTCCGTCGTGTCTCCGTCGTAGGTCCGACGAAACCCCGAAACGTATTTCTCTTTTTTATGACAGTTTGACAGTGCATTTTTTAACGTTTTTACATCACTGATTTTGGTACACGACCCACCAAAATATAATAAAAGAAAGAAAGCCTATAATTATAAATATAGTATACATTAACCTTTCTTGTACAGGAAACATCATAAATTCTTCTACATTACTGGGGTTATAATAAATTTCCACTTTATCTCCGATATTTAATTCTTTCTGTACTTTAAAATCACTTATGCCATCTATTTCATTTTTCTGAACATAATACCTTACTCTATACTCAAAATACACATCAGCTATTTCCCCCACAGAAATATCATAAATTTTCTTCTGCTTACTTGAAATAACACCAATGGTACGAATGTATTTTTTCATCTTTTTATTTAATCTCACAAGCATAATAATTCCTCCTACAAAAAAAACTAATCCCACACATAACCAAATAAAAACCAACTCTTTTTCCATTCTATTTTTCAAATAACTGCGTTATATTAACACCTATAGATACTTTAACTCCTACTTTTAATTCTGCTGCTATATCAGATTTAGAAAAAACATCAGATTTTGTTTTCAATTTTGTCGTACCACTCAAGGCACTCCACTCTCCCTTATTATTTTGTATCAACCATGCCGACCCTGTTCCTTCAAACAAACTCATAAATTTTGCTTTACCTTCTACACTACCAAAAGTAAATTTATCAAAATCTGGAGATTCTAATTTAATAATATTCTGTACATTAGAAAAATCAACTTTCGCTCCATCAAGTGATACTAAAAGATCCAAGCCTCCTTTTCCTCCTATTTTAGCCTCCCCTTTAATTTTAACAACATTCATTCCCACATCAATTCCTTTAGAAGATACACCTCCCTTAATTCCTGCTAACTCAAGATCCAACTTACCAACGGCATATTTTGTCGCCTTAAAACCTAATCCAATTCCCGCAGAAGCACCTACTTCAACATTAAACATATCTATAATCTTTTTGGATGCATATTTAATTTTTCTATCTATTTCTGCACCTAAAGCATCAAATTGCCCTTGTAAATATCCCCCTACATCAAATTGCACCTGTTTTCCATTAGGGTCTATGTAAAGTATTGGATTTTGATAAGTATAAGAATAAGTAGCAAAGTTCATCGGGTTAAATACCCCTCCGTTATGTTCACCATCTATATAGTGCTCTATTTCCATTATTGGGTTGTATCCACTCAATGGGTCTGTGCCAAGCCATAAAGAAACCCTCGCATCATAGTATCTTGCTCCATAATAATATAACCCCGTCTCGCTATCCAGCTCCTTACCATTAAACAAATACGGCATTCTCCTACTCACTTTGTGCTCATCAAACAATACCTCACCAAATGCCATATATTCGGTATGCTGATTGATATTACCGTCCTTATCCGTGATATACGAAGAACTTCCTAAATGGTCGGGGTGATAGAAATACAAGTTTTTCTCCTCTATCCCATTATCCACATAACCAAAGCCTCCTTTAACATTGTCAGGCTTTACGGGGTCGCCATACTGTACTGGCGGACCCGGCACATCGCCCGGTTCGTTAAATTTAGGCGGTCTTGGCCAACCTTCGGGTGGCTCTTGGTCTTGGCTAATGTCTGACCAATCTATACTTGGGTACTCTTGTCCTGTAAAGTCAGGTGTGCCGTATATGCCGTGTTGAGTAGGAGGACCTGGCGGAATGTTTAATCCTTTGATATATTGGTCTATGGCTTCCTGTATTTTCGCACTTTGTTTAATGTAGTCTATACTGCCAGCGGTTAGACCTGTCGGCTGATGAAAAGTACCTTCCCCTAACTTACTTACTATTCTTGAAGTTCCCTCGAAGTAATGCTTGGTAAATTTACCCTTATTAACCACAAA
>NZ_JAYWXI010000032.1:0-7629 GCF_036016955.1 Bergeyella anatis
GCTAGCGACGAGGATAGTCTCGAAAATAACTTCTTTTACGATGATTCAATACCTCAATTTTTTCGTCTTCAAAAGAAGTTTGAACAAATTAAAAATTAATTTGTGCTAAATGCACAACAGGTTGTTTTCAATTTTATGGATGAAAATTATTCATTCTTCTATCGCTCCAAGTTAGTCGCTGTTGTTCCCTGGCAAAATTTGTTTAATCTTAATTTGATGATTTTTATTAGGTCAGAGGACGAAAAACAGCGGATTAACAAGGTTTATTTTCTTTTTGTTGTTGGTTGTCAGTGGTCAAGGGTTCGTTTCCTTGTTGGGAGGTATCTGTAATTTAGTTACATTTGTATCGGTTAAAATTGCAAAGTGCTAAAGAGATAAACGGGATGAAAAAGATAAGATTTATATTCCTTTTTGTGGTGCTGATTTCGGCTTGCGGTCTATTGGATTCCTGCGATAGGGAAACCCTGACCGAAACGAAAAAATCTTCCGAAAAGGAAATTGTATCGGTTTCGGTTAAAAATGCAAGCGCAAAGGTGGATAATACGAAATTTACCGTAGACGTTGAGATTCCGGCAAACGTTACGAATTTGAATTTGGAAACGACCATCAAAGTGTCTCCCATGGCCACTTTGGACGTGGATGAGACGAGCATTGTGAACTATGAAACTGTAAAAGCCTTTGTGGTAACGGCGGAGGATGGTACGCAGAGGAGCTATGCGGTTAATGTCCTCCGGCGGGAAGGGTTTCGGTTGGTAAAGTTAAAAGCGGAATACAATTACGAGGCATTGATTGATGAGGAAAATAAAACGCTGACTTTTTATATCAACAAAGATAAGACGAAGCAGTTTAATATTGTGCCGACGTTGGTGGTGGAGGTTTCCGACGGGGCGTCGTACAGAATTTCGTCGGGTTCTGGAAGCGTGGATGTGGAGAATCCGCCTTCGGTGGTTCTGATTAAAAGCGATAAAACAGAGGTGGAATACCAAGTGAGGGTTAAAAATTTCAACAATGTTGTTCAGTTGTTTTCGGTGCCGTACAATAATAAAGGGTACACGAATCTATATCCCCATGCGGTATCGGCTTATTTTGCAAGTCCGAGTATTAAAGCCGGTCTGACCGACCGGGACTTTATCGTAAGAATGCTGGAGACCGAAAACTTGTCCGCAAAAATCCCCCGTATAGTATTACCGATTAATGCCACGATTTCGCCCGCGCCCGACACGCCTCAGGATTTTAATCAGGATGTCGCCTATAAAATCACTTCGGAAGCAGGGACTGAAAATGCTTTTAAAGTAAGGGTGATAAAAGAGAAACTGATTATTTCGGGAGAAAGCATCGACGATAGAAGCAGCATTGAGGGACTGCATAACGGACGAGGCTTTTTTTACTACATTGCGGTTAGTAAAATTAAGACCATGAAATTTGTTGGGGTGGATCGCTCTTATGAGTTTACGACCGAGTTCAGCGATTATAAAAGTAATTTTTCGGAAGAAAACTATGTGACTTTTTCGGTCAACAGCACGGTGCCAGCCGGAAAATACCGATTGGTAGCTACGCTTGAAGACGGAAGCGTTGTTGAGACCTACTACCGACTAAGCGTGAAGTAGTCTGATGTTTTAAACGCAAAACCGCTCCTAAGCAAAAGAACAGCTTAGGGGCGGTTGTTTTTTTACCCAATGTGGGGTTAGGGGGTGGGTTCGTCTTTGTACCAGCCGGCGTATTTCACGTAGCTGTCGGCAATGCGGTTGACCTCTCCCTGAAGGAGCTCTTCGGAAATGGCTTTTATTTTTTTTGCGGGAATGCCGCCCCAGACTTCTCCGGACTTAATGTGTGTACCTTGTGTAACTACGGAACCGGCTCCTACGATGGAGTTGGACTCCACCACGCAGGCGTCCATGACGATGGCGCCCATACCGATGAGGACGTTGTCGTGAATGGTGCAACCGTGCACAATGGCGTTATGCCCTATGGAAACATTATTTCCGATATTCAGGGGGTGTTTTTGGTAGGTGCAGTGAAGCATGGCATTGTCCTGCACGTTGACTTTGTCGCCCAGTTTGATGGAATGGACGTCGCCTCGGAGGACGGCATTGTACCAAATACTGCATTGGCGTCCCATGGTAACGTCTCCGATGAGAGTGGCGGTTTCTGCTAAAAAAGTATCTTCTCCGATGGATGGGGTTTTACCGTTTAATGTTTTTACGAGGGCCATAGTGTTTGTTTTTTGGTTTTGAAAGAGGGGGCATTCTGCTTTTGGGGGCGAATTGGGGCACTGCAAAAAGACGATTGATAAAATCTAAATTACAACGCGCCACATCCCGTGGTATTTCCCTATTTTTGCAGTTCAAAAATACTTAAAAAATGCGACAAATACTTATCGAACCAACAGAAAATCCAAAGGTGATGAAGTTCGTGGCGGATTATACGCTGATTCCCGGGGCTTTGGAGTTGGATCGTTCTTCGGATATTTCGGAAATTCCTTTGGCGGAAGAATTGTTTAATTACCCTTTTGTGGATAAAATTTTCATTACGGCCAATTTTGTGGCGGTAGCCAAACAGGAGACGGTGGAATGGGAGCATGTGGCGGAAAGTTTGAAAAACGTTGTGGAAGATCAACTTTTGGAGAACCCTCGCATTTACCGAAAGAAGAAAAGGGAACTTTTCCCGATTTATGCAGAGATGACGCCTAATCCTGCGGTGATGAAATTTGTTTCCCAACGTTTTATCGTGGAGGGGTTTTTGGAGGTGAAATCAAAAGAGCAAGCCGAGGATGTGCCTTTGGCGAAAGCCATTTTGGACGAGTTCGATTTTGCCAAGGAGGTTTTTATTTCGGATAATTTTGTGGCGGTTACCAAGGACGATAGTGTGCAGTGGCACGAGGTTATGGTGGCGGTGCGTTCTTTTGTGGCGGAATATCTTCAGGCGGGGAATAAGGTCTCGAATATCGAGCCGCAGAAACATGAAAATCCGGTGGAGAAAATTTTGAATAGGGATTACACTGAGGACGAGCAGAAGATTTCTGACATTCTTGCGGAGTACGTGGCTCCTGCGGTGGAGAATGACGGCGGGAAAATATCGCTTTTGGAATACGACAAAGAAAGCAAAGTGGCTAAGATGCTTTTGCAGGGGGCTTGTGCGGGATGTCCGAGTTCCACGGCGACGCTTAAGGGAGGAATTGAAAATATTCTGAAGCAGTTTTTACCCGATTTGGTGGAGCGGGTGGAAGCCGTGAACGGCTAATTTTTATAATTTTATAATTTGTAATAAACTATAACTCAATTTTGGAAGATATGATTGATTCGCAAGCGGATCTGCAACGGAAGAAAGGCATTTTATTGGTGAATTTGGGTTCGCCTAAGTCAACCGCAGTCGAGGATGTGAAGACTTATCTCGACGAGTTTCTGATGGATGAAAAAGTCATTGATTACCGTTGGTTTTTCAGGGCTTTGCTGGTTCGCGGAATCATTTTGAAGACCCGCCCTGCCAAATCGGCGGAGGCTTATAAGACGGTTTGGACGGACAAAGGCTCCCCTTTGATTGTGATCACCGAGCAGATTGCGGACAAACTGCGCAAAGTGGTGGATGTTCCCGTGGAAATTGGGATGCGGTACGCCCAGCCCAGCATTGAGAGCGGAATCCAAAAACTTACGGCGCAAGGGGTAACGGATATTGTTTTGTTTCCTTTGTATCCGCAGTACGCCATGAGTACTACCGAAACGGTGATCGATAAAGCGGAGGAAGTGCGGAAGGCAAAGTTTCCACACGTTAAAATCGCTTACGTGGAACCCTTCTACCAAAGGGATATTTATGTGGATTGTTTGGCCGAAAGCATTCGGGAAAAATTGCCGGAGACGTACGATGCGATTCAGTTTTCGTACCATGGGGTTCCCGAGCGGCATCTTTACAAAACCGATCCTACGAAAACTTGCAAAATTGGAGACTGTTGCCATCAGGAGTGGAACCCTTCCCATAAATTTTGTTACCGCCACCAGTGTTTTAAATCCACCGCGTTGGTCATCGAAAAACTGGGGATTCCTAAGGCTAAAACCATTGTGTCGTTTCAATCCAGATTGGGCAAAGATAAGTGGATAGAACCTTATACGGACGAAACGTTGGAGGCCCTTCCTAAAAGAGGGGTTAAGCATTTGGCGGTGGTTTGTCCTGCGTTTGTTTCGGATTGTTTGGAGACGCTGGAAGAAATTGCGGTGGAAGGGAAGGAAGCGTTTTTGCATGCCGGAGGCGAGACGTTTCATTACATTCCTTGTCTGAATGACGAAGACCGATGGATTGAAGTGATTCGCCAGTTGTGTGAGGAAAAATTAAAAGATTTTTATTTGGTGTAAACCCAAACCGTTCCGTTCGGCTTTCAAAGAAAGCCGAACGGTTTTTTTAGGGAAAGCGGGCGGGCTATCTTACCGGAGGCCTTAGTTCGCCGTAACCGATGAGGCCGTCGTAATTGCGGTTGAACGGACGGTAGTAAAGAAAGGCTTGGTAGAGGTTTTCGGTTTGCCAAAAGTTACCGTTGATTTCCCCTAAGTTCATCTTTCCATCCGAGGTGGAAGTTGTTCCTAAGAGGTAGTTGTAAAAACCTTGTTTGAGGTAGATTTTAGCCGTGTACATTCGGTTTTTTTCATCGTAATGCATTTGGTTTTCTTCCGAAGGCTGGTAATTGTTGAACCCTCCTAAGACGTAGAGGTTTCTGTCCACGGGATCGGATTCCAAGGCGAAATGCACCCAGGTATAGTCGGCTTCTTTGTCGGCATTTCTCTCGATGCCCATGTCGTTTCGTCGAAAGTAAAAGGCCCCGTTAACGTCGGGCTGGTATTGGTAGTTTAAGGGAAAAGCCCAAACGGGATGCAGGTAAGTATGATGGACGCCCTCGTCATTTTCGTAATGCGCAACCATATCGGCAGGGAGAGTAAGATTCTTGTTGTCGAAATAGTAGAACTCGTTATACCCCGGAAAAACAAGATCCATTTGTTGGAAAAGAATGCGGTTGCCCAATGAAGAAGAAGGCCGTCGGTCGCTGAGAATACTGTTCCAGTTGTTGTTTTGGATAAGGCTTAAAGACAGAGAGTTAAGGTTGCTGTTGAGGCGGTCGTTGGTGGGAATGGCGGCTACTTCAAGCCTTTGGTTGGCTTCCGGATTTTTGGAATTGTTTATTCTGGAAAGATTTAAAGCGAGTGAAGCCCCGTCCTCTACAACACAAAAACGTCTGGAAAAGAGAGGCTTTTGAGGCGAATCTTTATAAACCACAATTTCGTAGTTGCCCGAAATTTTGGGGCGTATCTTGTCGTTGGGGAATTCTAAGGTGTAGTGCGTGTAAGGCTGGCTGGTGTTGAAAGAATACTGCATTTGGTCAATCAAACCGTTGAGAGGCCCTTCGGCAAACTCCGTGTAAAAAAGCCCGTCTTCTCCCCAGTTTCGGTCGTAGTGCTTCAGGGTATAGCGGAAAATGGTGCTCGCATTGGAAAGATCATCAAAACGAAGAATCAGACGCTCATCGAATCGAATGACCGGCGTTTGATCGTTGGTCTGAGGGTTAAAAAGCTGGATGCTCCGTAAATCTTGCGCCTGATACCCAACCGATAAACAAAGCATTAAAAACAAAAGTCTTTTCATAAAGACGAAGATAAACAAAATAGAAATAAAAATCCGGAGATTTATAGTTATTGCTCATTGATAAAGAGTTGTTCTTCTGTTGATAGGAGATTTTGGCTATCTTTAGTTACTTTGTTCGGAATATAAAATAGTAAATCTTTATTAGATATATCCATGCGATTTTGTAAAGTATAATCAGACGCTACTTCCTTACCAGTGGTAAAAATCACTTCACGGATTCTTCTAAAATCTTGATCTTTTCCATCCTTAGTTAATGTGCCTTTCTGTGTAAGTGTAAACTTAGCAGGAAAGAATTTTTTATCCTTTTTGTAGTAATCATAAGTAGTTACAACTGATTTTGTATCAATCATCATTTTACCATTACTTGATTTATATGTTCTTTCAGATTTATCATAGGTTTGTTCAACTTCCATATGGCTAATCGCACCACTTTCTTTATCAACAACAAAATTACCTTTGAAAGTCGCTCCCTTTTTTGCAATTGCTTCAGAATAAAATGAAAATTTCTTTAAAGTCTCATCTTGATATATTAGCTGAGTTTTTACAGGTATTTTATCTAATCCAAATTGTAATATTGCAAATTCCCCATTTAAAAACATTCGTCCATTAAACCACGAAAGCGCACGCTTATTTGTAAATTCTTTGAAGTTAATTTCAGAGTTATCAATCTTGTAATATTTTACTTTGTCAAGTCCTATTTGAATGTATTTATCGACATTTCCTGTTATAGTCATCCCTACGGCATTCATAGCAGCATAGAGATTAATATCCGAAACTAAAAGACTATTTATTTTCCCATTGATTATTAATTTTTCTTTATAATCGGCTTCATACAAATGAGGAAAAGTATTGTAGAATTTATTGTAATTTTCATATAAATTTTTAATAAATGCATTGAAATCCAATTTTGTTATTGTTACCTCTTCAATCTGTTTATAAGAGGGCTTTAATAAAATTGCATTTTTAATTTTACTTAAATCTTCAATGTGTATTGTTTCATAGAATGGAACTTCTATTGTAGACTCTGATAGCGAATTAATTTCGGGCAAAACAAAAACACCATCTTCGTTGCTATAATATATTTGGTTATTTGAAAGTAATTTTGCATTCGTTATTGGGGCTTTAGTTTCTTCATCAAGAATCTTTACTTTAGTTTGTGAAGATGTGATTACGCCAAATAATGAAAGAAAAATAACAGTTAGTATTTTGTTCATATTTTAAAATTATTTATTAAAATAAATAAGATCTCCTTTCAGAGACTATTAAATTAGAAGATCGTCTAAGAAACAGTAGCAATTGGAACCGTTCCAGGTTGAGGACCATCCCCAGCAGGCGCATCTGCCGCTGCAGTCATTTCAAATCTCTGTTCAAGTTCCTCCATTTGGAAATCGTTAAGTAGTTCGCTTTTTTCCAACTCTTTCTCAATCTGAGATAAATTTTCTGTGTTCTATAATTTTTTTTAAATTTAAGGGTAAATATATAATTATTTCTTAAAAAAGCAATTAATTTAAAAGTATTCCTTTTCCCAGATTGAAATTTTAATAAATTTGTTACAATAACAACACAAGTTAATATCATGGCTTCAATTTTCGAAACAGGTCACGCCAAAAACGTAGCGAACCTACAGAAGCTAACCGAGTAAGTAATCGTTTACACGCTTTACAACCCGCCTGTTGACAACCTAAAGGTTGCAAATCTGCAACCCCTTTACATAACCGCTTCCGCAAAACTTAACGAAGAAGTCTCCCCAGGTCAATAAGCTTACCCCCTTCCTCATTAATCGGATAATCCTTCCCAAAAACCTTTAAGAAACCCCAAAATATGTTCCCTAAATAACACCCCTAAAACACCCAGTATAATAATATACAGAATATATTTTTTTCTCATTTTAAAAATTATTAGATTCAACTTATAAAAGTAACTTTCCGTTGTTATTAATAGTTTTCAAATATACTTGTTTTGGACTTAAAAATCCAAATCTTTTGCGTGGTCTTGTATTCAAAATTT
>NZ_JAYWXI010000033.1:0-5557 GCF_036016955.1 Bergeyella anatis
CCACGAAGCGGCGGTTTTACTTGTATCAGGATCTCCATTGGAAAATTTATTGTACACTTTTACGCCGCCTATCAATCCTACGACTGCACCAATGGCATAAATGAGTTTAGTGGCGGGGTCAAAGTAAGAGGTAATCATTTGTGTGGCTTCGTTGATACCACCCACGCCGTTACCTTGGGCAAATAGGACAGTTGATGCGAGGGTACAGCTCCCTAATAAGACTGTTTTAAATACATTTTGTTTTGCCATTTTTTATTGTTTTATGAATTTTTGGCAAATGTATAAGTACCCTCTCAACGGGTTATATTCTTGGCTTGTTTTGGAATTTGCTGGCGGGGAATGGCTGATTTATAGGGAGTTTTTTGTATTTTTGTGAATAATTAAACTAAATAAATGGGATATCATATTATAAATTTAATAGATGGCAAATTAGAGCATAGATATGTTAACTCTTACGATGATCTATGTTATGAAAATACTATAACAGATGACACCATTATTTATCAAGGAGAAGAACAATGGAAGCCTTGTAAAGTATCAGAAAGCGACTTATACAAGTCTTTTGCTAGTGATAACTTTAGAGTAGGTATGAAGGCTCAGCAATTGTTTAAAAAGCAAGCAAACGATTATGGTCTAATTTTGGAGGAATTGGATCAAAAGCAAGAGAGTTTTAGGAGTTATACTAGCAATGTTGATAAACTTATTAAGCGAGGTGATTTTTTAGTAAGGAACTTTGGTAATATTGAGATAGATGTTAAATGTAGAGCTTTTAAGAGGCCTTATGAAAAAGAGAACGAAGAATTTATTTTCTTTGATATTTTAGATTTTGAAAAACATCTAAATATGCAATCCTTTACCAAGACTCCGATATTGATTGCTGTTTACGAAAGGGATAACGATAATTTAAGCGAAGTTAAAGGTGATAAAGTATATTTCATTTCTATAGATGAAATTGAAAGAAATAAGGCTTTGTTTAAGAAATTTAGGAAGCAGTTTAAAATACCTGTAGAATACCTCAATGTAGGATTTGAGTATGTGGAGCAAGTATTTAAAACTATTTAAAGATAAGAAATAATGGAAAAAAATAATATCTATTTTTATAAAGGAAAAGAAAATATATTTGAAAAAGAAAATAAAGACTCTTTTAAAAAAATTCAAGAAGCATTTTTAAAAGTACTAGACAATAAAAACTTATCATTTTTATTAGGTAGTGGTTGTTCTTCTTATGAAAAATTAAAAGAAGGGGAATCTTCTTCAGATGAAAGTCAAGAAGATATACAATCCGAAGAATCTAATGAGGTGGGATCTTCTTCAAATGAAGATATGAAGAGTAAACAAAAAGAGACAATATCTAAAGATGATGATGAAAAACAAATAGGAATTCCTGTTATGGTTCCTATGGCAAACAAATTTTATGAATCTAATGACTTTTCAGAAGATAAGGAGTGGTTAAAAACAGAGTTAGATATTGATGTTGAATCTGATAAACATGACTTTAAGAAGAATCTTGAATCATTTCTGTCCACACTGCATAGTTTATCTTTTTATTATTCAAAAATTCATATTGAAAGTGATAAAAAAGAAGAAAATAATGAAACTAAAAAGGCTGATAGAATAAACGAAATTATAGTTAAAACTCGAAATTTTATTCTAAAAAAATGTCTAAATGAAGAGAATATAAGGGAAGAAAAGGATAGAGAATTGGTTGATATTTATAAAACATTTTACAAAAAATTATTAACCCGAAACCCAACCTTGCCAAGATTAAATATTTTCACTACTAATTATGACTTATATTCAGAAAGAGCTATGGACTCTTTAGGAATTCACTATGTAAATGGTTTTACAGGAGGGGTTAGTAAATATTTTAATCCCACTATATTTAACTATGCACTTGCTGAAAAAATGGATTTATCTCAATCAAAGTGGAGCGTTATTGATAATTTTTTCTACTTGTATAAAATTCATGGTTCCGTAAATTGGATTGAAGCCGATAGTAAAGAAAAGTTATTCAAAGTAAAAGAAATTCAAGATCCAACTTTCGATAAATTAAAAGAAGAACAGACAATAATGATTCATCCTACACCTTTAAAATACAATGCGAGTCTTGGGAGCCCTTATTCTGATTTATTTAGAGAATTCCAAAAAAAACTAATGCAAAATAATAATATCTTAGTAACTATAGGATACAGTTTTAGTGATGAGCATATAAATAATCTTATCTTTCAAGCCTTCACAATACCTTCATTTAGGTTAATTGTTATAGGAGAGCCAAAAGACTGGAATGCTATAGGAAAATTAAAAGAGTTAGATGACCCAAGAATATGGATTATAGGAGGAACAGATGATAAAGAAATTCCACTTCATTATTTCAAAAGGTTTGTAGAAGAAACCTTACCCGATTTGACTAATGAAGATTTATATGAAAAAATGGAAAAAACTCTAAAAGAATTACCGAGATGTTAAAAGAAGATAAACAAAGAATAATAGGCAAAGTTGTAGCTATAAATTCTGATAGATTTTCTGTTGAGTTATTAAGTGGGCTTGATAATTTTAATGTGAACGGCTATGATGATATTCATTATTTTGCTCAGTTGAATAGTTATGTAATCATTCCATATCAAAATTATTACATTGTAGCAGAGGTTTCAGGAGTTAGAGAAAAAGATTTAAATGTTCCTTTTTCAAACCCTACCGAACAGATTTTGAGTAAAATTCAAGCAGGAAAGTTTTTAGAAGTAATCCCAATAGGTACTATTAAAGATAATCAATTTGATTTTGGAGTAAGTATTTATCCTACATTATATTCTGATGTTCTTTATATTAGAGAACAAGAACTTGATACTATTTTTAAAACAAACTCAAATATAATAAAGAATTGTCAAGGAGAAGAAAACTGTAAAAAAGGAAAATGTGAATGTAAAAATAGATATATTTCATTACCGATTGGAAAGTCAATTATCTTTCCTGATTATGAAGTGAAAATTGATATCGATCGATTTTTTGGAAGTCACTCGGCAGTATTAGGAAATACAGGAAGTGGAAAATCCTGTACTATAGCTTCTATGTTACAAACACTCTATAAGTTTGAAGAATATAGTGCTACTGGAAGTACATTTATATTTTTTGATGTAAATGGTGAGTATCGTCAAGCATTTGAAAAGTTAGATGAAAATGAAGATATACAAGTAATTAATTTATCTATTGATTCAGATGACGACAATGATTCTAAATTCAAACTTCCTCATTGGTTTTTAAATATTGATGAATGGGCTTTGTTGCTAAGGGCAAGTGAAAAATCTCAATTGCCTATTTTAAGGAATGCTTTAGGATTTACTCAAAATCTATCGGAAGAAGTCTTAAGTCATATTTATGCTTGTAATATAATGTATGTTTATGAAAACTGGGAAAGTCCTGTAGCAAAGAGACAAAAAATAAAATCCTTAGTAGATAAAGCTAAATTAAATATTAATTATTCAAATTTAAGTCCAAAATTTGGTAATTTTCAAAATGAAAATGAAGAGAATGACTTTAAAGATTCAGTAACAGGATATATAAAAGAAGATATTATAATTGATTTAAAATTTGATTCTGAATTTTTTGAATTTAAAGATTTAGAACAAGCTATTGAAAGTGCTATATTATATGAAGAATACCATGGTAATAAACAGATACGAGATTACTGCTCCTCGATGATTACACGCTTTAAAAGTATTAAAGATAGAGAAGATTTTAAATTCATGACTGAGAGTGCTGAAGATAAAAAAGTTGATGATTATATAAATACTCTTTTAGGTATAGAAGATGATAATGAGGCAAAGGTCAAAAAAAATCAAGTAATTATTATTGATTTAAATTCAGCAAATGATGAAACAGTTGAAGTTATATCTTGTGTTCTTTCAAGATTAATCTTTGAAAAATTAAAAACTGCAAAAAACAGAAATAAATATCCTGTTAACTTAGTTTTAGAAGAGGCTCATAGATATATCTCAACAGAAACAGGTAAAGTTTTTGGAGATGCTAATAGAATTTTTGAAAGAATAGCGAAAGAAGGTAGAAAGTACGGAATGTTCTTATTAGTTTCATCACAAAGACCGAGTGAACTATCGAAAACTGTACTCTCGCAATGTAGTAATTTTATAGTCCATAGAATACAGAATCCCGAAGATCTATCTCACATTAGACAAATTACTCCTCATATTTCAGAAACGGTATTAAAAAGGCTTCCTTCTATACCAACACAACATGCTCTGATATTTGGACATTCTGTAAATCTTCCAACAACATTTAAAGTCAATAACGCTAATCCTAAACCTAAGAGTGACAATAATGATATTAGCAAAAATTGGTTTAAAAACAAAGGATTTGAGGTGGATTTTATATAACTACTCTCACACAAAATCCCCAATATCAAAATCCTCTTTACCTTTTGTAGGAGGACTTTTTAAATCCCTATCTAATAGTTCAGAAACTCGTTGTCTAGCTTGTGGCAACACCTTTTCAATTTCGTTTAGTAATTCGGTATCACTGAGTTTTTTGGCAATTGAGGTAGCCTGTTGCTCTTCCTCTTTATCCAATTCTTTCTTTGTGAACAAAGGCTCTACCTGTGCTAATTCCTCAAAAGATAGTCCCGTAGCAAAATCATCGTCCTCTTCGGGAGTACGCATCGCTCGGAGGTCCTCTTCCTCGTCTTCATTGAGTTCTTTACTGAATATCGCTTCTAAATCCTCATCAGGAATTTGTGCAGGAATAGAGTTTTTTTTGAGCTCTGGTTGTGCCTTTATTGATTCTTGGCTTGAGGGTAATGACTCCTTAGTTTTTCGTACTGATTCATCAACTTTGGGAGCAACAAATTTACTCTTACCTATTACAGTATAAGACTCTTTCTCTTTGGACTTTAGAGGATTGCTACTTTGGGGAGTAGAATTTTTACTTTTGGGTTTTAAAAAAATTCTTTCCCATAATAGAAAGAATATGATGATAAACAACAGGATAATAATCATCTTTTCCATAACTTAAAATATTGGTTTATATTTATCTTTAAACGCTTTTTTAATTTCTTTTTCATAGCGATTAAAATGGTCTTCTAACAGGTTATCGAGATAGTTATAAATGGATATTTTGTCCTCTCCAATTATCTGTACAATTTGTACAATCCTACGATGAAATTCAGGACGGATATATACTGACTTTCCATTTCTTGCTGAAGTTTCTCCAGAACTGAAAAATAAACTTTCATAGGTTTCTATATCAGTCTTCTTAACCTTTGTTGGTTTTTGTTCGGATTCGGGTATATTTTCAGGTTCAGATTCTTGGGGAGCTTTATCTAAAACAATATCTTCAGTGATTGGCTCCGATGTTCTAACCGAATCTTTAACAACTGACGCCTCCTCTTTTTTTCCTGCCATTAGCTCCATTAACTCGCTTTCGTTGATGGGGTTTCTTCTCTTTCTCATACTTCTATTATTTTTACAAATTCCTTAATAAAGTCGTCCAAATGACAACCACTCATTAGTCGTTCGTCTGCGGGCATCAAAGTAGAACGAAATACATACTT
>NZ_JAYWXI010000034.1:0-4983 GCF_036016955.1 Bergeyella anatis
TTGAGAAAGGTTTAGCAATAGCAACGGGAGGTATTATTTTAGCCCCGCTACTACCTTATGCGGTAAGTACTGGTTCTACTTCTGTATTAGCGACTAAAGCAGGTATTAGTATAGGTACACAGGCAATGGTTAGCCAAGATGTAAACTTGGTAAAGCTGGGAGCAGATACATTCTTAACTCCTTTGGCAAGTATTTTAGTTGGTAATTCGTCAGATTTGAGTTTAAAGAGACTTTGGATTCCAGATGCAAATCAGGGTGCCTTCTCGGTATCAACAATACAAGATTATGCTATTGGAGTTAGTTCAGATTTGGTATTTATGGGTAGAAATATGGGCTATAAAAAGCTAGGAGCATCGGGGTTAGGACAGACGGTTATTGAAGTTCAGTCAGAAATAATGTCGCAAGGTATATCAAAAGGAGTTCAACATAAGTATAATAAGTAAAATGACTACAGAGAAAATTAGTAAATTATTTTTAATCGGTTTATTAGTAATATTTTTAGGTGTATTTTTTTACGGACGCTTTGTCAATATGCCTAAATATAAGAATGGAAGATATACAATTGGTACTTTTGATAAATTTTCGGTATCAAAAGGTGGAGGGTATACAGTCTATTTTACCTACTCTGTAGGTAAGAATGAATATAAAGGTAATTCTGGAGTTTTTTCAGGTGATATGTTTGATAGGTCATTCATAGGAAAAAAATTCTTGGTAATATTTGTTAATGTAGATGAGTTATCAAGTATTTATATAGACATTCCCGTTCCCGACAGTATAAAATCCGCTCCTGCTGAAGGCTGGAAAGAGTTGCCGGAATGGGCGAAAAAAGAAAATGAATAGGTATATTGTAAAAGTATTACCTGCAGAAGTATTTTCTATTTCTTCGGTCGTGTATCAGAGTTAGTGATGCTAAAATAAACTAAAAAATGCACTGTCAAACTGTCATAAAAAGGAGAAATAAGTTTCGGGGTTATATCGGAGTTCTCTCGAAGAGATCTCGAACCTACTCCGAAGCGATACGCAGTAAAAAAAGACTGCCAAAATGGCAAAAAGGGAAATTTACAAAACACTATTTTGAGGGAACTTCAAGAATAGTAAGTAAGCTGGGCGAAGGCACTTTCCAACAGCCAAGTGGCTTAACCGCAGGCGGTATAGATTATATTAAGCAGTCTGCAAAAATGCAGGAAGCCATAGATGCGTATGTGCGTGGTCTAAATGTACCACCGGGACCACCAACCCAGCACGGTATTTATGGAACGCCTGATTTTACAGGTGTAGAATATCCGTCCATTGACTGGAGTGATATATCCCAAGACCAAGAGCCACCCGAAGGCTGGCCAAGACCGCCGAAGTTTAACGAGCCGGGCGATGTGCCGGGTCCACCAGTACAATACGGCGACCCAGTAAAACCCGATAATGTAAAAGGCGGCTTTGGTTATGTAGATAACGGGATAGAAGAAAAGAATTTATACTATTATCACCCTGACCACCTCGGCAGTAGCAGTTATATTACAGATGCTAATGGTGATATAAACCAACATACCGAATATATGGCATTTGGCGAGGTGCTATTTGATGAGCATAAAGTGAGTAGAAGAATGCCATACTTATTTAATGGTAAAGAATTAGATTCTGAAACGGGATTGTATTATTATGGAGCGAGATATTATGACCCAAGAGTAAGTTTGTGGTTGAATGTAGACCCTTTAGCAGAGAAGTATCCAAGCTGGTCGCCGTATGCCTATGTGGCTAACAATCCTATAAATGCAATAGATCCAGATGGTAGAGATATTATATTTGTGACTAATAAAGGAGTTCAACTTCAATATAGAAAGGGTAACTTTTATTTTATGAATGGTGATTTGAAGGGGCAGAGGTATGATGGAAGAAAACATTCTACGGGTAGTTCTACTTTATTCCTACTTGCTCGTGCATATCGTGCCATAGAAAAATCAAATGATAAAGTTTTAAAACATCAACTTCATACTTTAGAATCCTCTAAAAATATTCATTTAATAAGAGAGGGTAGGAAAGGAATGGAAGAAAATAATGTTGGTACAGATTTGCCAATAAATCCAAATCCCAATAAAGGCAAGTCGACAATGAATGGAGATCCAAAATCAACGATTACCAATTATGATTTTTCTAATGAAACAAAAAAATCATTTCAGGATACTGAAGGTATCGTTGATTCTGTACTAGGCACAGTTACTCACGAAATGCGTCACCAATATGATTATGACCAAGGAAATATGATGGACAATCTTCCAGAAAATAGTTATAGCGATCCTTCTGAGATTAGAGCTGTCAATAATGAAAACAGAGGACGCGCACTAGAAGGACTTGCTCCAAGGAAAACCTACAATGGAATAAAGATTGATGAGCAAAAATTGAAAAATCCGCCAAGTTCAAAGAATAAGTAATGAGAAGAGTGTTACAAATAATTTGTTTTTTTCTTGTTTTTTCCTGTGATAATGTAGTAGTACCTGAAATATATGGAAAGTCTAAAATAGATAGTATCTTACAAGAAATAGATAGAGCAGTTCCAGTGATAGGTACTAATTATTACTATGGGGAAATTCTAGAAAAAAGAATATTCTTAAAAAGTACCAAGAATAATTACTATGCAATTAATATAGGAGTACTTTCAGATTTATATTTAACGTATTATCGTGATGATTTCCCCAATAAAAGTGTTTTTTTTTATCAAACGATGAATTTTCGCTTAAAAATTGATGATAAGGAATTATTGAAAATTTATCCTGATGCTATACCGTTATCCATAGATGATGAGATAAGGAAAGAATATGAAAAATTAGGATTTGAAAGATTTAAAGCGCTATATACAACAACACATAATGAATGTCTTATCTTAAAACAAAATAATTTAAATATTAATAAAAGGAGCACTATTGTATATTTCTTCTATATTAATAAGTATAGTTTTTTTTATATTAATGATAATAACAATATTTGTTTTATTAAGGATAACTAACAGCAAAGCCACTCATTGAGTGGCTTTGCTGTTTTATAGAGCAGCGGTATTTTTAGTGAAGAAATCCTTAAATCTTTTGGTGATGTTTATCTCTTGTTTGCTGCGTCGGCCTTGCGTAAAATTTCCTGCCCGATGGAAAAATCACGGGAGGCCGACGGAAAAAATTTGGTAGAGAAATAAAAAACGGTTATTTTCGGACAAGTGTAATTTTAAAACCGTAATATGATGAAGTACAGATTAGTACAAAAGGAAAAGCCGGGGGATGCTCAAGCTCCAAAGAAGTGGTATGCAAACCCTGTAAAAACGGGAAACGTTAATCAAAGCAGAATATATCACGTTTGGGGAAGTGTTATTTGACGAACACAAGGTAAGCCGACGAATGCCGTATCTTTTCAATGGTAAGGAGTTGGATGGCGAGACGGGACTATACTACTACGGTGCAAGATACTATGACCCAAGAGTGTCTATATTCTTAAATGTAGACCCATTGGTAGAAAAAACAATGCAACCGTATGCCTATACTAATAATAACCCTATAATGTTGATAGACCCAACGGGTATGGAAGCAGAAGACCCGCCTAAGAATGGAAATGAATTTCTTGTAGGTCATATCTGGACAGATAAAGATGGAAGTTGGAAAAGAATCAATGGCGGTTGGAGATCTATAACGGAAGGACAATCTTCAATTATTGACGAAGTCGTTCTAACAGGTAAAAAAAATGGAGGTTCAGTATCTTTCGCTGGTGCATATTCGAAAGATAATAAATCAGGATTTCATTTACTTTCTGCAGGATATAACCATTATGGGCAGTACGGAGCATTTGAAAGTAATTTAAAATTATTGAGTGGGGAAGTAACCAACCACACTTTTACAGGAGCGTTACCAATGGCTCTTGATGTAGATGCGAAAGCATCTGTATTATCGGCTAAAGTAGGAGGTCGATTAGGAACAAGAAATTTCAATGTATATGGAGAAGCTTCAGGAAGTGAATTAAGTACACGCACAAACTTAACAATAGGTGTGTTGACTGGAGAAAATCAAAAATATGGAGTGGCCAATTCTGCAGGAATTGGAGCTTCTGTCTTAGAAGGTAAAGTAAATGGTGGTGTTACAATTTTTGGTGTTCGGATTGGAGCGGAAGCAAAAGGATGTTTAGAATGTGCAAAAGCAGAATATAAATATGAATTTTATTATGATAATAAAGCGGGCAGATTGCGGATTAATATAGGGGCGGGACTTGGCTTAGGAGCAGGAGCAGGATTAGGAGGAAATTTAGATATTCCTATAAGATAAAATAAATATGGAAACAGCATATAATATTGGAAAGGTCGTTACTATAACATTGTTATTATCAGTATCTATCTATTTTTTCATTATCATTAGAAAATCACAAGTGACAGAATCTGAATTAATTGGAAGTAATAAAGCTGTCATAACAGGGGATTTAAAAGTCTATTCAATTGTATCTTTTGGATTTATAGATAGAGGGAATGAATATAGTTATTGTAGATTTAAAATTAATGAAGATAAATCTGTCAGTTTATATTTTAGATTTTCTCTTCCAACAGGAGTTTACTATGGTCCTTTTTTATTGGGTTCAAAAAATTCTACATCTGCAAAAAAGTTAACATATTATGTGGAAAAATTTGAGAGAGAGAAAGACGGTAAATGCTATTTGCATTTTAGAACAAAACCCTCAATAATATCAGCTTACAAAATTTGTATTGAATATATAGATGAAGAAGAGTTTACGCAATTAAGTAAGTTCTTCAAATAAACGGGTAGTGTATCAAAGTTATTGATGCTAAAATAAACTAAAAAATGTACTGTCAAACTGTCATAAAAAGGAGAAACGCGTTTCGGGGTTTTGTCGGAGCTACGACGGAGACACGACGGAGCGATGACGGAGCGGTACGCAATAAAAAAAGGCTGCCAAAATGGCAAAAACACCCACACGCTTTAAGTATCTTAAAAGATACCACCACGC
>NZ_JAYWXI010000035.1:0-4134 GCF_036016955.1 Bergeyella anatis
AACCTCTTTAATGAAAAACTTTCTATACAAATCAAGTAACTGATAAGTAACTCAACTTTGTCATTTGAGGTCAAATCTCAGTAAATCACAGTCTGCAAGTTAAAGGTAAATAAACAATTAATCTCTTATTTTACAACTAATTATGATTTTTTTCATAATTTTGCTTTTTGACTAAATGTTTATTTTATAATCATCTGTAAAAATAATAGTGTAACCGTCATTATTATCATAGGTTATTACCCTATTCTGCAGTTGCTCTAAATCTTTAAAAAAATACCTACCACTCCACCTTAAAAAAGGCTCGTATAGTTCCTTAACTTCTTTTAAAAATTCATCTTCGTTGCCGTCAGGGTATATACTTAGCCACTTCTCTAAATCAGTTTCGTAATTATCCTTAAACTCTTTAAAAGAGGTATAAAAGGGGATTTCCATAGTGTTCAAGTTTACAATTCAACAATTTTATTTTTATATGGTAAAAAATGGCGTTTATTTACCGTTATCTTATTTTCGTTTATACAAAACAGCGTTTTTACATAAAGGTTAGGAGGTTCGTTTATGCAAAACAGCGTTTTTGTATAAAGGTGGACTACTGTATAAATAAATTTAGTAGTGGCTCATTGATATAGTAGCTGTACTTACCTACCTGTATTTTATTTAGATACTTATGTTCTGATAGTAGTTCTAAATACTTTCTTGCGGTTTGGTATGATATCCCTAAATCTTTCTCCAAAAACTCTATTTTAGTGTAAGGATTTTTAAATAGGTTATTCAGCAAGTCCTGACTATACAGCTTCGGTAAATCGTTACGAAGTTTATATTTAGTCTCCTGCATTAGTGTTTTTATATTTTGAACTAAATCAATGGTCTGTATTGCTGTAACCTCAACGCCTTTGATGAGGTATAAAATAAGACTTTCCCAATCGTTCTCACTTCTTACCCCTTGCAATACTTGATAATATTTCTGTTTGTTCTGCGTGATATAACGGCTCAAATACAATACAGGTAAATCTAAAAGTCCCTGCAATACCAAGTATAGAATATTTATAATTCTGCCTGTTCTACCGTTACCGTCATAAAATGGGTGTATGCTCTCAAACTGATAGTGTATAATCGCCATTTTAGTCAAAGGGTCTAAGTCTGAAAAACTATTGTCATTGATGAACCTTTCTAGGTTTGCCATTAGGTCTAAAATAGCCTTAGTCTCTTGCGGTGGGGTATAAACTACCTCGCCCAGAGAATTAACTAATTTAGTTCCTGCTTGTGTCCTAAATCCTGCATTATTTCGCTCTAATTCTTGCTGTATAGCTATGATATGTTTGTTTAATAATAACCCCTCTTTACGCACTATTTCAAAGCCTAACTTTAAACTTTGAGCATAGTTATATACTTCTTTTGTTGCAGGGTTTTTAGTCTCTATTAAAATGTTTTCTTTATATAGTTCGTCGTGGGTGGTTACTATATTTTCTATCTCGCTACTATCTTTAGCCTCTTGCAACGCTAGAGTATTGATTAAAATATGCTCGTTGGGTATCGTCTTTACCGTCCCCTTTAGTTCAGCTAGGTATCTATGAGACTTTGTCAGTTGTTTTAATACTGCGGTGGTCTCTATTTCTACGGTAGGCGGTAGATGAGGTAAATTAAAATCCATTATCTTAAAGTATTAGTTTAGTTGTTCAGGGGTAATGTTCATATTTTTAAAGGCTTCGTAAACCTTTTTTGCCTTTTGTAGCTGTTTAGTGTCTATATCTATTTTGTTGTAATGCTCTAGGAGGGTTTTGTCGTGGTGGTTAGTCATCATCTGCATAGTTTCGGTATCCATAAACTGCCCAAATAGAGTAACCGAGGTTTGCCTCCCTATATGAGAGGTTACTAATTCATAAAAAGGATATTCGCCCTCTATTCTTCTATTTCCGTTCTCGGTGGCTTCTATCTTTGCACTTTGCACCACCTCATCAAATCCTGCGATTTTGCAGAGTTTTTTTAATTGACGGTTATAATATGGTTCGCTTATCACTTTAGGGAATTTACCGCCTCTTTTGCTCATTATATCCACTACTTTAGGGAGTAGTGCCGTGTACTTTATACCCTTATCTTTTGCGTTGCGGTTTTTCTTCTCTATAACCTTTATAAACTTGCGACCGTTGGGGTCTTCTACTATATTAGCAGTATCTAAGCTGAAAAGTTCTGAAACCCTTAACGCTGTATAACACGAAATCAAAAGCCAATCTCTAACCTCATCTAAACTGCCTGTAAGGTCTAGCGTTTCTAGGATAGCTAGTTTATCAAAGTTGAGGTAAAGCCCCTTAGTTACATTATCAGGGTTGCGGTCTATCTTCCACGCTAAAACATCTTTGCTAATGTTATGCTCTGTTTCCGCAAACCTGCACAACATTTTTATATCTTTCAAATACTTAGTTTGGGTTTGTGCCGTGTACCCTTGCCCATTAAACCATTTTACTAGTTTGTTACGGAAGATATTATTTATATCCGTTACGATGAGGTTCTTATTAAACTTCATCAGGGTACTTTTTAGCCCTTTGTATTTTTTAATGGTGTTTGCTGATATTGGTTTTTTACCCTGCGTTTTATCCTCTACGCTTCTAAATTGTATGTAGTAGTCTATAAGTGCGTCTAATTTATCAGGAATAGTGTATTTCTTCTTTGTCTCCAGCTTGTGGGCGAAGTAGTGTTTTAAAATAAAGTCCTTTAAATGCTCTTTAAGTTGTGGAGCGGTTAGGTTAAGGTTATTATCTATCTGATTAGCTATATCTAGCTTAAAGGTCTCTATACGCTTGTTGAAATCTAAAATTTCTGCGTTTTGTTTTTTTGTCTCTACGGTTTTTGCTCCTTTAACAATTTGGGAGGCGCCCCATTGCTTGGTTGTATCGTCCCAATTTTCAGAATGGATAACAAAGGGGGTATTTATATGTAAATCAAAATCCCTGTTAGGTCTGTACCTTAGATAAACTTTTTTAGGCTCTTTAGTGCCTCTTAGGTAAAAAATGATATTTGCCATTATAGGGATATTACAATTCAACGAGGCAAATATATAGGTTGGTGGTAACAATTCCAAATTTGTTACCACCGTTGTTACCACCGAAGTGCATTTTACTAAAATCTATTGCAATCTATTGCAATGAGGTTAATTTTTGAAACATACCATAAACAGAGGGTTTGTAAACAAAAAGGCACTAAAAAAGGCACTTCGTAAAAAGTGCCTAAAAGCGTAGTTTGTAGCCCTGGCGGGGCTACAAACTAAATCGTAAAGCTAAGCTCTCTGTGATTTAGTTTTTCCTTTTAGTAGGTCCGATTTCATTTTACCTTCAAATATCCCACTACCAACTAATACCTTAAAAAATCGGTAGAATATAAAATTCTACCGATATAAATAATAAAACATAGGCTAATAAATGCTTTATTGTTTTAGCCCTAAAAGCCTAAAAAGTTCTTCTTTTTTATTCACTGAAATAGATATTGATTTCCCGTTATCCAATTCAATCATATTACCATCAATCGCTCTTACAAAAGAGGTATTTATTATAAAAGATCTCTGAACTTTAATAAGTTTTGTTTTTACTAAAGCATTCTCCATAGATTTCAATGTTGCGAGTGTGATATATGAACCAGCTTTTGTTACAATTTTTAAATAATCACCTTGTGCTTCTATATAAATTATTTCATCATATAAAATTTTAACTAATTTACCTTCTGTTTTTATGAAAATTCTATCCTGTTTTTCTTTAGGATCTTCTTCTTTTAAATGTTTCTTTGTAATGTAATTTCTTGCACGAGTTACAGCTTTTAAAAACCTTTCAAAACGAACTGGTTTTACTAAGTAATCCACAGCCCCTGTATTAAAGCTTTCTAATGCAAAATCGCGATGTGCAGTAATAAAAATAATAATGGGAGGATTATCTAATAAATTAAACCTGTTGTGCATTTAGGAATTAAAAAAGAAAAAGATTGTCCATTTGATTAATAAATCGTATATTTAATTGATTACCAAGTCGTTAAATACATGAACAATCTCATTCAAAACTACAAAATTATTTTAGAACAATTGACAAAAACCTGCAAACATATTGAAACAAGCAAGAAAATCAGGAATCCCAAAATGTCTGATTTGGAACTTGT
>NZ_JAYWXI010000036.1:0-4124 GCF_036016955.1 Bergeyella anatis
TTCAGAGTGAGAGAAAGGGGGACATTGTCTCTCTTTCCTCTCTGAAAAATAAATGTTTTTATTGCTTATTATCCGCACCCAAAAAGTTGCATTTATAAGTTGAATTCAAGTCTCAATATCTTCCTCACTTTAAAGAGAATAATTCTGCTACTGTAAAAGATATACTTAATAGGGCAAAACTTATTCGGTTAAGACAAGCATCAACGAATCCATCTCTTTTATCAAGAACTTTGAGAGATTCTTTGGAGAATAATGAGTTAAATGGTGAATTTGACCCAAATGCTATTTTTACCACAGATACTGATGAGTTTGTTAATGATTCCGAGTTCTTTAATAAGATTATAAATTATCCAGCAATTGAAACTCCAAAAAAATTTAGAAGCATTTTATCATTGCTTATAGAGGAAATTTTTCCTGAAAACGGAAAGGTAATTATTTGGACTATTTTCATCCAAAATGCTAAAGAATTACAATCTTATTTAAATCAAAACGGAATTAAATCAAAGCTTCTAATTGGAGAAATTCCACAGGAAGAAAGAGAAGAAACTATTAAGGCATTTAATAACCCATTCAATAATGATTTTAAGGTAATTATTGCCAATCCTTTTTCTGTTGCTGAATCAATCTCATTGCATAAAGGTTGTCATAATGCTATCTATTTAGAAAGAGATTACAATTGTTCTAATTTTATTCAATCCAAAGATCGTATTCACAGAGTCGGTTTAGATGAAAATCAATTAACAAAGTATTACTATATACTGTCAAAAGATTCTATAGATGAAGTAATTAATAATCGACTCCGATTGAAAATAGAGCGAATGGAAGAAATTATCAATGATGATATACCTCTTTTTCAGAGAATTGACAATAATGATGAAACAGACATAATTAATGATTTAATCTCTAATTATGCTAGAAGAACTTAGAAGATATAGAAATTTTGGCACTCCAAATTACTTCTTTGAATTACTCAGTACATTAAAAGCAAAACAGGATGCCACATATACAAGAACCGACATTGAAAAATTATTCTATAATCGGGTAATTGATGGTAGAAGTATTTTTGATGGTTGTCTTGAAATAGCCATAAAAACAGAAATACTAGTAGTTGACAACGACTTTCTAACTTTAAGTAACGGTGTTGTTGATTCATTGAATAGTATAAGTCAAATGAGAGATAAATTCGTTGAATATCTTTTCAAGGCATTAAAAGATGATGATGAATTTCACAAAATATTTTGTTCTGATTATTTATCCCACGACATAATTTACAAGTCTCTACAGATAAACAACAGAGCTTTTAGTTTAAAATATTCAAATTTCAAACAGTTGTTGATTGATTTTGAAGCGATTAAAACTCATCCGACAACTGAACTAAATAGTTTTATTATAAATAATCGCTACAAGAAACTATTTGATAAGACCGTATTACCTGAAATCAAAAAAAGAAAGATTGGTATTGAGGATTTTAGGAAAGCAATGGAGCAACAACAAATTTATGGAGAAGAAGCCGAAAAGTTTGTTTTAAATTTTGAATTTGCAAGACTTAATGAGCAGAAAGAAATAGATTGGGTAGCTGAATACATAGTTAATGAGGGTTTCGATATAGCCTCATACAATCACGAGCTTGATGAATTTCCAAATCGTTTTATAGAAGTAAAATCTTATGATGGCAAAACACCATATTTTTTCTGGTCAAGGAATGAGTATTCTGTTGCGAAACTAAAGAAAGATGATTATTGGTTATATTTAGTCAATCGATCAGAAATGAATAACGCTGAGTATGTTCCGATTATGATACAGAATCCATATGAGGAAATACTCAGTAATGATGAAAACTGGGATAAACAAATAGAAAAATATAAAGTTGAGTTAATATGCCAACGCTAAAAGTCATACACATTTGCAATTCGCAACAGCCAACTCGCAAACCAAAAATTGCGAAAGAGTATGTCTTTGCCAACGCTGACAGACAGACGAAAAAAGAACACCGAACGCACAACATCACCTATACGCAAGCAGGGGTTTCGTGCTTCGTAGGACAGTTAAGTAGTAAAATCAAAGTTCAGTTCTTCGTAGGAAGTTCAGTGGTAAAAACCCTGCCTGCGTATAGCTGAGAACCGCCGTTATCTGCAATTTACCAAAAATATCGTATGAAACTGAAATTTAGAATATTATTAATATTTTTTGCATTTACAATTTTATCTTGCAAGAATGAAAAAAGACTTGAAAAAACAGAAATTTTAAGCAATAATTGGGAAGAACTTGAAATAAATACAAGAATTGAAAAAATAGTAATTTCAAAATTTTCTGATTCGGCAGAATATGAAAGAAATCCAAATAATATTGCTTTTAAAATATTGCGTGAAGATGGAAAAGTGGATGTGGAAAAAATTGTGCGAAAAAAAAATTATTTCTCAAAATCTGAAAAAGATAGTTTAACAAAATATATCTATGAATCTGTAACTAAGCCTAAGTTTACAAATATTTTAGCGACCGACCATGCGGGAAGTGTAATTCTAAAATATGACACGGGAAACACGAAATTAATCCGTGAATATCATTCTGTCGGAGATTGGAGTGCAGTTTCTGACATAACTAAAAAAATATATGAAATGTTATCTAAAAAAGTGGAAATATCAAAAAGTTAAAAAACTGCAGGTAACATAGTATTTGCAAAAGGCGGAAAGCGGTGTTGAATTGAAAAGCAGAAATATTTAGTCGCATATGCTTTTCAATTCAACTTTTTTTACTAATTTAGTCTCATTGAAAAAGCATCTGCTACGGTTGGACTGAATTGAACTTTAGGTTCATTTCAGCTCCGCCCTTCGCAAATACTTTTCCCGTTAGCAGAAATTTTATGAAAACAGTCCTCTCAACAATGTTTTACTTAACAATTTTATCTTGTAATAATTCAAATAGCAATAATATGGGGTTTTTTGATAAATTTTTTGGAAAGAAAGAACAATCGGAACAAACTTCAAAACCTAATTCTAACTCTTTAAAAATTGAAAAAACAGCTGAAATGCTGGATGAAGATTTATACTGGAAAATTATTGATAATTCATTAAAAAATTCAGAAAATCAAGATGAACAAGAAAAGTTTCTAATTTCGGAAATTAGCAAATTAACCCCTAAGCAAATGATTGGATTTCGTTTAAGAACCGACAAACTTCTCTACGATACGTATAATTCTGAAATGTGGTGTGCTAGTTATTTAATGAATGGAGGAAGTTCCGATGACGGATTTGAGTATTTTAGAAATTGGGTAATTTCGAGAGGTAAAGATGTTTATTACAAAGCAAAAGAAAATCCTGATACTCTAATTTCTCAAAAAGATTTCGGAGAAGAAGGTTTTTATGAATTTGAACTTTTTTGGTATGTAGCTTTAGAAGCATTCCGACAACGAACAGGACAAGATTTATATGATTTTATTGACGAAGACAATTTTACTACGAAAGAAGGAAATTATCCTGAATTTGAATTTACTTGGAAAGAAGAAAATCCTGAAAGTATGAAAAAAATATGTCCTAAAATTTACGAAGAATTTACGAATAAATAAAAACTTCTGCTAACAAGGGTTTTGCGTCAGGCGGGCTAAAGTGCAAAATTCAGGTTTTGTACTTCTATGAAAATTTGTATATTAGCTGAACATCTTGGCTTCGAAAGCCCGCCCGAACGCAAAGCCCCGAACCGTTAGCAGAAAGTTTATGAAAAACATGCCTCCAAGTTCGAATATGACTGAAATTTTGAAAAATTTTATTGAAACTCAAAATTGGATTTTTGCAAAAACATACGCTCAAACTTATCCTCATGAATATATTGTTCAAGAAAGAGTTGATAACCAATTATTTTTAGAATTGGCGGAATTTATTGATAAAAACGGTTACGAAGAATATTTCTACAATAAGAAACAAATATATTTGGATTACAATGGATTCACATACTGGCATATGGAGAACATAATCAATCGCTGTGTTGTAGAAGATACTTATCATATTAGAAAAATTAATGGAAGACTTCCTAAAAATTAATAAATGTCATTACTCGCAAAGTTTTATACACAAATAAAATCTTCTCAAGAAGATATTGCTTCTGAAGGGTTAAAATATATTCTTCAAAAT
>NZ_JAYWXI010000037.1:0-2249 GCF_036016955.1 Bergeyella anatis
TAGCTACTCTGCGGTGCGCCTGGCGGCACAACAGATACACCAGAGGTTTGTTCAAATCGGTCCTCTCGTACTAGATTCAAGCCCTCTCAAACATCTAACGCCCGCAATAGATAGAGACCGAACTGTCTCACGACGTTCTGAACCCAGCTCGCGTGCCACTTTAATGGGCGAACAGCCCAACCCTTGGGACCTTCTCCAGCCCCAGGATGTGACGAGCCGACATCGAGGTGCCGAACCTCCCCGTCGATGTGAGCTCTTGGGGGAGACTAGCCTGTTATCCCCGGAGTACCTTTTATCCTATGAGCGATGGCCCTTCCATACGGAACCACCGGATCACTATGTCCTGCTTTCGCACCTGATCGACTTGTAGGTCTCACAGTCAAGCACCCTTATGCCATTACACTCTACGCACGGTTACCAAGCGTGCTGAGGGTACCTTTGAAAGCCTCCGTTACTCTTTTGGAGGCGACCACCCCAGTCAAACTACCCACCACGCAATGTCCTTCTTTCGAAGTTAGGCTCCAAGTAAGCAAAGGGTGGTATTTCAACGTCGACTCCACAAACACTGGCGTGCCTGCTTCTAAGTCTCCCACCTATCCTACACATTGCTTACTCAAAGTCAATACGAAGTTATAGTAAAGGTTCACAGGGTCTTTTCGTCCCATTGCGGGTAATCGGCATCTTCACCGATACTACAATTTCACCGAGCTCGTGGCTGAGACAGTGCCCAGATCGTTACACCATTCGTGCAGGTCGGAACTTACCCGACAAGGAATTTCGCTACCTTAGGACCGTTATAGTTACGGCCGCCGTTTACTGGGGCTTCAGTCAATGCCTTCGCTTGCGCTAAGCACCTTCCTTAACCTTCCAGCACCGGGCAGGTGTCAGACCCTATACAGCATCTTTCGATTTAGCAGAGTCCTGTGTTTTTGATAAACAGTCGCCTGGGCCTCTTCACTGCGGCCTCCCCGGAGGGAGGCGTCTCTTCTTCCGAAGTTACGAGACTATTTTGCCTAGTTCCTTAGCCACGACTCACTCGAGCACCTTAGGATTCTCTCCTCGACTACCTGTGTCGGTTTTGGTACGGGTTGCTTCTCTTCGGCTTTTCTTGGATCCACTTTCACTACAACAGCTTCGCCCGAAGGCTAGGCCTTGACTATTCCGTCAGTCTTCAGCAACTACAGTGAACCGTCCCCTTTTAACGAGAGCAAGTTTAGGAATATTAACCTAATGTCCATCCACTTCCCCTTTCGGGTACGCGTTAGGCCCCGACTAACCCTCAGCTGATTAGCATGGCTGAGGAAACCTTAGTCTTTCGGTGAGGGGGTTTCTCGCCCCCTTTATCGTTACTTATGCCTACATTTTCTTTTCTATAAGCTCCACCAAGCCTCACAGCTCAGCTTCTGCGCCGATAGAATGCTCTCCTACCCAGTAATAAGTTTACTGCCATAGCTTCGGTAATATGCTTATGCCCGATTATTATCCATGCCGGACCGCTCGACTAGTGAGCTGTTACGCACTCTTTAAATGAATGGCTGCTTCCAAGCCAACATCCTAGCTGTCAATGCAGTCCAACCGCGTTGCTTCAACTTAGCATATATTTAGGGACCTTAGCTGTTGGTCTGGGTTCTTTCCCTCTCGGACATGGACCTTAGCACCCATGCCCTCACTGCTGATGAACATTTATTAGCATTCGGAGTTTGTCAGGAATTGGTAGGCGGTGAAACCCCCGCATCCAATCAGTAGCTCTACCTCTAATAAACTTAACATCAACGCTGCACCTAAATGCATTTCGGAGAGTACGAGCTATCTCCCAGTTTGATTGGCCTTTCACCCCTACCCACAGGTCATCCGAAGACTTTTCAACGTCAACCGGTTCGGTCCTCCACTTTGTGTTACCAAAGCTTCAACCTGCCCATGGGTAGATCACAAGGTTTCGCGTCTAATCCTACTAACTATTCGCCCTATTCAGACTCGCTTTCGCTTCGGCTCCGTAACTTAATTACTTAACCTCGCTAGTAAAATTAACTCGTAGGCTCATTATGCAAAAGGCACGCCGTCACAGCTCTATGCTGCTCCGACCGCTTGTAGGCGTACGGTTTCAGGTTCTCTTTCACCCTTCTATTCGAAGTGCTTTTCACCTTTCCTTCACAGTACTTGTTCACTATCGGTCTTTCAGGAGTATTTAGCCTTGGAGGATGGTCCCCCCATATTCAGACAGGATTTCACGTGTCCCGCCCTACTCTTTT
>NZ_JAYWXI010000037.1:2345-4074 GCF_036016955.1 Bergeyella anatis
CTAATACCGTGGAGAATAAGGGAGTCGAACCCTTGACCTCCTGCGTGCAAGGCAGGCGCTCTAGCCAGCTGAGCTAATTCCCCCTCTATCTTAAATTAGTAGTCTCGGGCAGGCTCGAACTGCCGACCTCTACATTATCAGTGTAGCGCTCTAACCAGCTGAGCTACGAGACTGTTGTATCTCTCTTCCCTGATACTAATCTACTAGGGGTATTCTTTAAATATATCCAACCGAGTAAAAACCAAAGCAAACGACTTTAAGTAAATCCTTTTTTGTTTTTCTTGACTTTCGTCTCTAAAATGAGATGTTCCAGCCGCACCTTCCGGTACGGCTACCTTGTTACGACTTAGCCCTAGTTACCTGTTTTACCCTAGGCAGCTCCTTTTACGGTCACCGACTTCAGGTACCCCAGACTTCCATGGCTTGACGGGCGGTGTGTACAAGGCCCGGGAACGTATTCACCGCGCCATGGCTGATGCGCGATTACTAGCGATTCCAGCTTCATAGAGTCGAGTTGCAGACTCCAATCCGAACTGAGACCGGCTTTCGAGATTCGCATCACTTCGCAGTGTAGCTGCCCTCTGTACCGGCCATTGTATTACGTGTGTGGCCCAAGACGTAAGGGCCGTGATGATTTGACGTCATCCCCACCTTCCTCGCTACTTGCGTAGGCAGTCTCACTAGAGTCCTCAACTTAATGTTAGCAACTAGTGACAGGGGTTGCGCTCGTTGCAGGACTTAACCTAACACCTCACGGCACGAGCTGACGACAACCATGCAGCACCTTGAAAATTGTCCGAAGAAAACCGTATTTCTACAGCTGTCAATTCCCATTTAAGTCTTGGTAAGGTTCCTCGCGTATCATCGAATTAAACCACATAATCCACCGCTTGTGCGGGCCCCCGTCAATTCCTTTGAGTTTCAAACTTGCGTTCGTACTCCCCAGGTGGCTAACTTATCACTTTCGCTTGGTCTCTGAAGATTATCTCCCCAAAAACGAGTTAGCATCGTTTACAGCGTGGACTACCAGGGTATCTAATCCTGTTCGCTCCCCACGCTTTCGTCCATCAGCGTCAGTTGTAACTTGGTAACCTGCCTTCGCAATTGGTGTTCTAAGTAATATCTATGCATTTCACCGCTACACTACTTATTCCAGCTACCTCAACTACACTCAAGACTCGCAGTATCAACGGCAGTTCTACAGTTAAGCTGCAGGCTTTCACCACTGACTTACGAATCCGCCTACGGACCCTTTAAACCCAATAAATCCGGATAACGCTTGCACCCTCCGTATTACCGCGGCTGCTGGCACGGAGTTAGCCGGTGCTTATTCATACAGTACCTTCAGCTACCCTCACGAGGGTAGGTTTATCCCTGTATAAAAGAAGTTTACAAACCATAGGTCCTTCGTCCTTCACGCGGGATGGCTGGATCAGGCTTCCACCCATTGTCCAATATTCCTCACTGCTGCCTCCCGTAGGAGTCTGGTCCGTGTCTCAGTACCAGTGTGGGGGATCACCCTCTCAGGCCCCCTAAAGATCGTCGACTTGGTGAGCCGTTACCTCACCAACTATCTAATCTTGCGCGTGCCCATCTCTATCCGCCGGAGCTTTCAATATCAATCGATGCCAATTAATATATTATGGGGTATTAATCTTCCTTTCGAAAGGCTATCTCCCAGATAAAGGTAGGTTGCACACGTGTTCCGCACCCGTGCGCCGCTCTCATT
>NZ_JAYWXI010000038.1:0-4045 GCF_036016955.1 Bergeyella anatis
TACAATCAATGGAAATATTAATAAGAATAGTATCATTTGAAAGAGGTTTTTTGTCAACATAATTCTTTGTCTTTTATTTATGTTTGTCTTTAAATATCGTATAACGGGAAAAGTATTTGCGAAGGGCGGAGCTGAAATGAACCTAAAGTTCAATTCAGCACAACCAAAGCGGATGCTTTTTCCGTTGTGCTAAACTAAGAAAAAAAGTAATACGGAAAAACAGTAGCGGATAAATATTCCCAAACTTTCAACTCTGCACTTAACCCCGCCTTTTGCAAATACTATGTTGTGCGACGTTCTTTTATATTCCATAGCATAAGTGACAAGGTTTTAGATTGAAATCGTCTAAAAAGACTTCTTTAAATGTTTGAATATTATAGTTATAAGTCCATTTAAAATATTCAGATAATTGATTAGTAGCAATTCTTTTAATTTCTAAATGATTTCTCCAAAATTTTCTCAGATTTTCTATTCCGTAAGTGTCCAAAAAAACTTTATCAACCATTTTTAGGAATCCATTGTCAATACTTTCAAAAATTTTTGTTTTAATTTCAAAATCTTCTTTCTCTACAAGAAAATCATATTTGGAAAGATTTTGCATTGTTGGACTTCCACAAAGCATTTCTCTTCTGACAATCAAATCATCTATATTTTTTAAAAATTCCTCATTGTCAAATTTTTGTTCAATTTGTATTGGACCTTTTGATTTTCTTTCAACATACCACTTGAAATCTCCCTCTTTTATTTGACTTCTAGTAATTCTTTCAATATTATATTTTTCTGGAAAAATTGAATTGAAATGATTTGTCAAAATTGTATCGTTTATTTCTCCATTTTCATAACGTTCAACAGTATAGTTATTTTCGATAAACCATTTTCTAATTTCATCTACCAAAATTCTTTATGTTTTTCTCTATCAATTTCAGCAAACCTTACCACACATTCTGGCATAAAGAAATTTTTAAATCCTTTGAATAGTGCAGGACATTCATTAGTCTTATGATATTTCACATTTCCTTTGATTGATAACACATATTTATAATTATCTTCCCTTTCAGGAACTTCTTTATGAACCAAATTGTATTTTTCTTCACCACTCAGAAGAATTTTTTCTATAAAAAGTTTTTTGAGTTCAAGTTGATTAAAAAAATAAAATATTCTCTCATTTTCATAAATATTTTTTTTGAAAAAATGAAGATCAATTCTCTCTATATCTTTAATCTCTATTCTGTCAATTAATTGTCTGTATGAGAAATCTGTTAAATATGGCATAACGTTTTTTTAGAATGTCGCACAACGGAAAAAGTATTTGCGAAGGGCGGGCTAAATTGAACCTTTCGTTCAATTTTGACCAAACCGAAGCGGATGCTTTTTCCGTATTGCTAATTTAAGAAAAAAAGTAATACGGAAAAGCAGAAGCGGATAAATATACCCAAATTTTCAATTCAACACCTTAACCCCGCCTTTTGCAAATACTATGTTATCTGCTGTTATTTTTCAATCCTAATGTTTAATTATTCTCATTATCATTCCTACTAACACTGATAAGAACATATATGAAAAAATAACCCCCAAACTTCTAATGATTAAAGATTTTTTCGAGTAACCATACATAGAAAAAAATTGTTTATAAAACCAAAAACCATAAGCTAAGGTCAAAAAACTGATTATTCCATAAACTATAATCAGAATACTAATATTTGTATAAAAAATAGTTATTACCAAAAATAACAAAGCAATTACTGACTCTGTAGCAGTTTTGTAAGAATTTAAAACAAAATGTTCTGTTAAATTTAATCCTGATTTTCTAAACCAAAGAAAACTAAAAAAAGAATAAAACGGGATGGTCAAAAGTAATAAAGATTTTGGATGCTTTTTTGAAAACTCTTCAAATTCAGCCATAGTTCCTTTACCACTTTCTGGCATCAAATCAGCAAGTTTTACTTGAGCATATTCTCCAAGGAAATGAGTAATCCCAAGAATAAGTATCAACAAGGTTATAAAGTTAAAATAGCCAACCCTTTTTCCTTGAATAAACTCCCTAATACTATGACCAGGTCGAACCAATAGTTCTTTAAGCGTAAAGAGAATACCGCTATCCAAGTGCCAAATCCCATGAATCAAATCATGTTCAATAAAATGTTTAAAAGAATAGCGATGAACACTCGCCTTTTGTCCACAATTTGGACAAAAGTTTTCTAAAACTTCACGACCACAATTTAAACAACTGTTTTTTACCTCCATCAAAACTTCAGATTTCTTTCTTTTAGTATTTTCTCAATTTCTTTAAATTTTTTATTTCGTGGATCATTTACCATTTTGTAAATAAAATACAACGGAATCAACATTACAAGTCCAAAAGTACTATTACGAATACTAAAAAACACAATACCGAATAGAATTCCAATAAAAAGGGCATTAACAAACGAAAATGATTTTAATTTTTTCGCTTCATCTAATAACTCTTGGTCAGAAAGTTGTGAATAATTCTTATTTTCCATTTTATTACATAGTATTTAATATAATAGCAGATAACGGAAAAAGTATTTGCGAAGGGCGGACTAAATTGAACCAATAGTTCAATTTCGACCAACCGAAGCGAATGCTTTTTCCACGAAACTAAATTACAAAAAAATGTGAAGTGGAAAAGCAGGCGCGACTGAATGCAACGGGTATTTCAATTAAAGTTTCAACCCCGGCTTTTGCAAATACTATGTTATGTGCCGTTTTCTTGTTTACTTAGGATATATTTTTTTTATAAATAAGGTAGTTTTCAATCAACTATCCTATTAGGAAAAATATCTTTTTTTGCAATTTTTTCAATTCTTTTCCTTAACAATGCGTTAAGGTTTTCATTGTTGTAAAGTATTTTAGTATTTAGATATATCAGCAAATCTTCATCCGTTTTCGTGGATTTAAACGCCGAAATCAACTCTTCTTTCCCTCCTTTTTCCAAAATTAAATCGCACAAAACCGCTCCAATTACATATTGGGGATTCGTGTTTTCATCTAATTCAAAAAAATCAAATGGTTTTGAAAGATTTATTTCCTGATGCTTTTGTAAATATTCATTTACTTTTTTTGTGTGATAAATCAGAGGTTTTCCAAAATGTGCCTTATCTTTTGAAATATATGCCGAAATTCCTGTCAATAGCAGTTCGTTTCCATTGGGAAAATGTTTGTTAATGAAGTGAGTAATTTCGTGAAAATGATTTGCTCCAGTTTTTTCTGTAGCAAAAATGAAATTATTTTTCTCTTCGAAATAGCCGCATTCTTCGGACATTCCTTTGCTGAAAATAAATTCGTATCCAAGAATATCAAAAATATGGTCACAATTTTTTGCAATGAAATAAGTAAGTTTTACGGGTTGAACATTAAAAATTTTGCATAATTCAGAATAAAAACTTTCCGCTTCATCAATCTCGTTTTGTTTCAAATTATAATTAGATTGATAAATGTATTTTATGTTTTTTGAGTCGGTAAATTTCCAATTTTTAGTGATTTCAAAAAGGTAATTAGATAGCTTGAAACTATTGTTTTCTTTAATTGCGACCACATTCGTAATCGCGAAAATATCTTTATTTTCGTGCTCAAAAAGTGATTTAATCAAATATTTGTTTTCAGAAATAGGATTTATACTCAAAATCCTATTATTGAACCCCCACTTCATCAATGAAGGATTTATAATTCCTTCCATATCCAATGTATTAAAGTTCGCAAGATTTTTCGTTTCACTTTCCAGCCAAAAATCCTTGGAATCACATTTAAGATAGGATTGCCATAATTCCACAATTGATTTTGTATCATTATTGTTAAGATTTACATTAAAATTTGTGGAAAATGTTTGTGCATTTAAACCGATTGCAAAAATTAAAATAAATATTATTGCGTAAATGAATTTCATATTTGGAGACAATTTGTTGAAAATGGCACATAACGTTTGGCAAATTGGCGATGGAGCCGACTTTTAGCACAAATGTTGAATAGAATTACTAATCTTCAACATTGCACAAAAGTTCAATAGAAGTACTTCACCGGCTCTATT
>NZ_JAYWXI010000039.1:0-3988 GCF_036016955.1 Bergeyella anatis
GGGTTGAAAGTCTATGAATGGGTCAAAGACCGAAAAATCGCTGATGTGGCATTAACGGGTGAATGGGAAGCCTCTCTCAATGAAATTGAGGAAGGGCAACTCCCTCCAGAAAATTTCCTACAAGCGATGAAAGACTATACCCAAAAAATCACAGAAGATTTTTTAGCGATGGAAATCGAAGGAATTGCTTCACCTGCATTGGTTTGCCCTGTTTGTAAAAAACAAAGTGTTCGTTTATACAAGAAAGTTGCTAAATGTATGGAAGAAGATTGTCAGTGGTTATTTTTCAGAAATGTTTGCGGAAAACAGGTAAATGATGAAGCGATAATGGCTTTGCTGGAAAATGGAAAAACAACGCTTTTAAAAGGATTAAAAAGTAAGGCGGGAAAAAGTTTTGATGCTTATTTGGTTCTTCAAGAAGACAGTTCTACCTCATTTGAGTTTCCGCCTCGCTCTAAAAATAAAAAAGGAAAATGACAATAATCAAAGCATAACAGGTTTAAACAATAAGTATTTGACGGCGAAAAATGCCGTTAATGGATAAACATCTAAACTTATTTTTTTTGAAATGTTTGCGTTAATACTCAAAAAATGAGTAGTAATGCAAATAAATAAAAAATTTGATAAAATGGTCATTTTTCTCATTTAGTTTACATATCTTTGTATTAACGGCGAAAAACGCCGCTATCTAATACAAAATGTAAACTAATTAAAAATGGGCTTAGAAATACGAAATCAGATAGAAGAAATCATACCAGAGGGACTTATAGTAACACGAGATTGGCTACGAGATACAATGGATTTAGGAAAACATACTTTAGATAACTTAGTCAAATCTGACTATTTAAAATCTATACAGAGAGGAATCTACATACGAGGAGCCAAAAAAAGCACCTCTTGGCAAAGTATCGTTTTTACCTTGCAAAATATAATGAAAAGCGACTTACTTGTAGGTGGGCTAACCGCCTTGGAACTAAAGGGATATACGCATTATATTCCTGTGTCAGGAACGGAACGAATTATGTTATATGGTGATGATAATGTACCTCAATGGTGCAATGAGTATGTTCTTAAAGCTAAATTTTGTAAAAATTCTCAAAGAGAAATTTTTGCTAATATGGACAAAGAAGAAATGGCAAAATATACGGTTTCAATTCCTTGGGAAGATACACAAATAAAAGCAGTATGTCCAGAAATGGCGATATTACAAGTTTTACGGAAAGTGCCTAACGAAGTTTCTTTTGAACACGCCGCAGAACTAATGCAAGGTATGACTTCACTTTCACCAAGAAAGCTACAAGTTTTATTAGAAGCCTGTACACATATTGGCGTTAAGCGATTGTTTTTGTTTTTAGCAAATCACTATAAATATGTATGGTTTACAAGGTTAAAAACTGAAAATGTCTATTTAGGTTCGGGAAAACGAATGCTGGTAGAAGGTGGCGAATTAGACAAAAACTATCTAATCACTGTACCCAAAAATTTTATAAAATGATTAAAAACACGCTCTATTATAAACAAGTACAATTATTGGTAAGAGTATTACCTTTGCTCCATACGGAAAAATGTTTTGCCTTAAAAGGAGGTACAGCCATCAATTTGTTTTATCGAAATCTTCCTCGTCTGTCAGTAGATATTGATTTGTTATACCTACCTTCTGAAAGCCGAGAGGAGGCTTTGAAAAATATTCGTCAAGCCTTATCTCGATTGAGCGAACAGATTAAACAAAATATTGCAGGGATTCGTGTTCAGGAAACGCAGAAACAGCAGGATAATTCTTTGCGATTGATTTTACAACTCAATGAAATCCGAATCAAAGTGGAATTATCTCCTGTTATAAGAGAAACTGTTTTCCCTGTGGAACAAAAAGAGATTTGTGAGCGAGCAGAAAATGAATTTGGATATGTAGAAATGCAAGTAGCTTCTTTGCCCGATTTATATGCAGGTAAATTATGTGCTGCATTAGACCGACAGCACCCAAGAGATTTATTTGATGTTAAATTACTTTTGGAAAATGAAGGACTTACAACCAACCTAAGAAAAACATTTTTGGTTTTTCTTATCAGTCATCAGCGTCCTATGTCAGAACTGTTACAGCCTCATTTTAAAGATATTTCAAAAGTATATGCTATGGAGTTTGAGCGTATGACGGATAGTCCTATCACTTTACAAGAGTTGGAAGACACTCGTGTTCAGCTAGTTCAATTGATACAAAAGAATATAACTTTAGAAGAAAAAAAGTTCTTGTTGAGTTTTAAAAATAAAACGCCACAGTGGGATTTATTGGGGTTGGACAGCCAAGTAGTTTCTAATCTGCCTTCTGTAAAATGGAAACTTTTTAATTTGTCAAAAATGAAAAAAGACAAACATCAAATAGCTTATCAGAAATTAGAACAAATCTTAAATATTAATTTTTAAAAAATTATAATTATGGCAACACAAGAAAAAGAAATTTCGTATTACGATTTACGACTAAGAGAATTATTAAACACCAGCTTTCCTAATCTGGCAACTAATGAAGCGTTTATCAAAGAACGAAGCAATTTAGCAGCAGAAGCCTATGAAAAAGCCTTTGATGCAGGGCATACAATATTAGAATGTCGTGCTATTGCTAATGAAGCCCTTTTTGAAGGATTGTATTATTCCCCATTTGATACAGTATATCAAGTGGTTTGTAATGAGTTTGACCGAGAAATTCCTGCCGATGAAGCCCGTGCCTTTGCACTTAAAGTGTTTCCCTATTGTGTAGAAGTATTTGAGAATTACGATTTACATCAAGATTTTGAAGGAACGAAGGAGTATAACGAGCTTTATACAGAGCTAACAGGACAAATTCAAATATGGATTGAGGAAAATGGCGTTCAATAAGAAGCTGCACTTAGAACAAAATATCCAAGCCTTACAAGTCGCTTTTCAGTTAGAAAAAGAAAAGCGACTGGCTACGGATGCCGAAAAAGAAATCCTAAAACAATACTCAGGTTTTGGAGGGTTAAAATTTATCCTAAATCCTGCCAATGAGGAAGAAGACCGTCGTTTTTGGACAAAGTCCGACGAACCTTACTTTGAAGCCACTCAAAAGTTGTATGAGCTTATTCGTGTCAATGCTTCTGATTTTTCAGATTACAAAAGTATGACCGATGGTCTTAAAAGTTCGGTACTCACTTCATTTTATACCCCGCCAGAAGTTATCCAAGCTCTATCAGCGGTACTTAATAAACACAACTTTCAATACCAACAAGCATTAGACCCTTCCGCAGGAACAGGGAATTTTATTGAACAGTTACAACAAAATGATGTGTCTATAACCGCTTTTGAAAAAGATTTACTAACGGGGAAAATATTAAAACATTTACATCCTTCCGCCCAAATAAAAATTAAGGGATTTGAAAATATAGAAGAACGACAAAATAATTCCTTTGATGTAATAAGCAGTAATATACCGTTTGGAGATATATCTGTATTTGATTTGTCTTTTTCAAGGAGTAAGGATTCGGCAAAGCAACAAGCTGTAAAAAATATCCATAATTACTTTTTTTTAAAAGGTTTGGACGTTTTAAAAGAAGGTGGCTTATTAGCCTATATCACCTCTCAGGGGGTACTGAATAGCCCCAAAAACCGCCCTATTAGAGAAGCTATGATAAAACAAGCTCATTTGGTATCAGCTATTCGATTACCCAATAATCTGTTTACGGATTACGCAGGGACGGAAGTAGGAAGTGATTTGATTATCCTACAAAAAGACTCACAGAAACAAGCACTTTCTACCGAGGATTTACTTTTTTGTGATACGATAGAGCACATTGAAGGTTATACAATCAACGCTTTATTTGAAAACAATCCACAACAGATTATTCATACAACATCACAATTAGATACTGACTTATACGGAAAACCATCAAGGATTTATATACACGAAAATGGCGTATCTGGAATAGCCCGTGACCTCGAAGAAAAATTAAACCTTGATTTTGGTAATTATAAACAACGA
>NZ_JAYWXI010000040.1:0-3957 GCF_036016955.1 Bergeyella anatis
CCTACCTTAGCATACCGCTTGCCTTTCATTTTCTCTCTGGGCTGGACAACTTCACAATCAGCTTTTAAGTATTGAGGAAAAATAACATCTTGCAAGGTTTCTTGAGCATAAGAACAAGTAAACATCTGAAGTGAAATGAATATAAAGAATATTTTTTGAAACATACGCTAATGACTTTATACAAATGTAATGGTTAAATCACTCTTTTACAAAATTTTGGGCAGATTTTATAACGGATATTGTACCACCTACTGAACAAGGGCAAGTAGAACTATCCAATAATTCTTTTTTGCCTTCTATCTCAAAAGGCGAAGTATCCTGCCATTGGGTTGGGGCTGGCATACAAGGCAAATAACCTACAGATGAAGGCTTTAGCCTGCATTGACCAAAAGGTTTTATATTGATATTAGGCTGTTTGTCTTGCTCGGTAGCTTGTGCCTTACCTTCTATTTGCATAAAAGATTGACTGGTAACCTTTAATTCTGAAAGCGTAGTCCCTTGGTTACATTTTAATTGAGTACCATTGGTTAATGATTGAGGCATGGTTTTTTATTTTTAATTTTTTTTAGGTGTAATATCTAGTATTTTTTTTATATAGCTGTCCAGTTCTTTGGATTCATAAAAAAATATACAATCCGCAGTTATTGTATTAGATTTACCAGTTTCAGAATAATATGATGACTCAATAACTGTGGAATATTTAGTCTGTTTTTCAGTAAAACTTCTAATTTTATCTTTTTGTTCATCAGAAATTTTCCCTAAATCAGCAAATAACTTTTGTGATTTGTCACTCGATTGAAATTTATTATTTAAGTAGGTAGAATCTAATTTATTATTATTTATGTAAATACAGCTACAATAGGCGTATTTCTTCATATATTTAATTTTATCTTCAATTGTCTGACCATAAATAAGATGATTCAAAAAAATCAGACTAAAAAATACTATTTGTTTTATTTTAATTCCCATATTCTAATTCTATTAGTTTGTACTAAATCTAAATCGCCATTTTTATTCTTCGTCGGATAAAACATGTGAAAATAATATTTTGAGCTTTTAGGGTCGTCATGTTCTGCACCACCTGGATAAATTAAGTGTCTTCCATCCCATAAAGTAAAATGCCCTGTAGCATCAGACCAACCTGAAACATCAAATGTAATTATTCCTCTTATAATATTTATTTTTGACCATTCTGCTTGTGAAATTTTCTTTTTACTATTCCATAACTGTGTCCATTCTGCTTGCGTTAGATTATTTTTCTTTCTTAGATTAACTGGCATTTCAATTTTATCCAATTTTATATCAATTTCAGGTTTTCCTAAGTGGTCAGATAAATATGGAGCTAATTCTCGTACTCTGTACCAATAATTCAATTTATCACCACCTTTATGAACTCCTCCTTTTGCTCCTTTTGCTCTATATTTAGAATTGTCTTTCGGTAGTTTTAATCCACTATAATTTAATCCTTTACTCATTCTGAACGCACAAGTATTTTCCCAAGCACTATTTTTTTTTAACATATCTAACAAACCATTCCCAATTTCAATATATAATGTTTCTACATCAATGGAAGTATCTGGATAATTTTTAATCATATCTGCCCAACTTGGTCTTTTCACCCTAATAGGTTGAGTTTGATAATCATCACACCTAGCTATAAAGCTTCTATAAATATTTGATTCTCTCATGGTACAAATCTATTAATGTTAATTTTTCCATCGTTTAAATAATCAGCTCTATCTTGATCAATATCTTCTTGTGGATTGTAAGGGGATGGTTGAATATAATTTATGTCATTTAGGATAAACTTTTCAAATAACTCTTTTGATTTTACATTAAAGCATCCACGATAAAAATGTTTATTTTTGTTTAAATGTTGTGATTCATTTTCATTAAGAAAAGTAATCAAACGGTCTTCATTGAACAGTCTGGGAAACGCATACATTCTATTAAACAAATCTGACCACTCGGACATAAAAAGTTCATTTTTATGCCCTAAGTGACGATCTAAACAATGTAAATAACTTAAATGTCTAAATTGAAAATATGCCCCTTCATCATTTAATAATTTATTTTTAACTAAAAATAAATCGTTTTTTTGTGAAAAAAACATATTACATGACAATAAAAACAACAAAATCATTATCTTTTTCATATTTTTTTCATTTAAGTTCCCAAAAGTAAATTTCAAGTGCACCCTCTGCATAATTATGTCCTCCAATAACATCTCTATTAGCTCCTACCCATAATGTAGCATGACCACTAACAGCTGAATCGTTAAAATATCCTTTTTTAGGAATTATGATATAAACTCCATTTCTTTTACCAATAGTATTCTGTACATCACTAAATCGAATATCTGGAACATTTTCATTATAGCTTCCTTTATACTTTGCCTTTATAAGTTCCTCTGGACTTCCCCAAACATTTCGTTCTATAAGAAAATTTTTTAACCCCAAAGCACTTGTTTGAAATCCCTTATTATTATGTTTATGTCCTTTTTTTATTATTCGGAAAGCTGCTTTAACTTTCATTCCACCCTCAATTAACCCCAATGACACTCTAGTAGCACATGCATTAGAGAATGTTTTAGTATTTTTCTTATAATATTCTTCTTCAAAAATTGATAAAAATACTTCTCTGGCAGGTAAATCATCTGTTCCAGATTTATTTTTTGGATATCCTCTATACACATCTGTCCACTTAGGTCTTTTCACCCTAATAGGTTGAGTTTGATAATCATCACACCTAGCTATAAAGCTTCTATAAATAGACGGTAAAACATTTGATTTTTCTTCTGTATTTTTCATAAATCTGACCTTTTAAAATAGATTATCCCAAAAACCTTTCCTTTTTTTATTCTCTAAATATTTTTTATACTGCTCCGCTTCAAATTTTTTCCATTCATCTTTAGTATAACTTTTGCCTTGATAAGTAGTATATACTGCATTTATATCCTCTTCCGTTTCTTGCATATTATAATCGTCCTCATTTGTAAGTATTAAAGTGCAGTCCTTCAATGGGTTTTTAAAAACAACTCTGCCATTTCTATCTACATTACCCGTTAATGAAATTTTAGATACTTTATTACCAACAGGATCGCCATCTTCTGCTTCAATAGTAATAGTCATCATTTCTCCTTCTTCATAATTTCTAGTATTTACAATAAGGTTCATATCCGTATAATGCTTTGACTCATCAGCTAGAGGAGTATTTTCTTCGCCGTAACACCAAAACATTCCAATAATTTTCTTCTCCTTATCATACTTAAATTCTCCTTTATCTGGGAGTTTATTCATACTCGGTGCTTTATATTCTATCTTGTCTTTGGCAGTAATTAAAGATTTTGTGCCATATACATGCATTTGTTCTTTGGCACCCAATTCAGATTTTCCATCAGTATAACCAATTAAATTCTGCTTACCATACAAATCTAAATCGCGTTTGGCTGAAATCTCCATATTATCGCCACTGGCAATAATGGTCTTTTTACCACTATCTTGGCTTATCTCTTCTTGAGCAACAATCTTTAAGTTCTTACCAATGGTATTCTCTTGATTTTGCCCTACTGAAGTTTTCATATTTTCAGCTACCTCTATATCCAAATTCTTACATTTGATACTTATGGTTTCGGGAGCTTCTATCCGAATACTTTTATTCACCGTATCTAAATAAATCGTATTTCCTGCTTGATCTACAATGGTAATACTCATTTTTTCTTTACTATCGTCCAATAATATCGTGTGATTACTCCTTGTCTTTATCACTTTTACGCTATTATCTTTTGTAGCATACCCACTTTTACTTTTTCCGTTGTAGTGGCTACCGATGACATAGGGTCTTTCAGCGTTTTGGTTTTCAAAAGATACCATCACTTCCTCATCTATCTCGGGGATAAAATAAAAACCTTTACCCGAACCACCATGAGGCTGTACTACGCGTATCCAAGGCGAATAT